>NZ_CP045354.1:0-185000 GCF_009363435.1 Labrenzia sp. THAF82
ATGCAGGTTCAGGAGGCAGGTGGCTCCGAACATTGGAAAAGGGTCAAAAAGCAGCTTCGCGCAGAATTGGGCGATGATGTTTTCACGAGCTGGTTTGCTCGTGTCGACCTTGAGGAACATCAGGACGGCACTGTGCGCCTGTCCGTTCCGACTCGATTTCTTAAACAGTGGATCCAAAACAATTATAATGATCGGCTCATGGGACTTTGGCAGCGCGAATGCGACAATGTTCACCGAATTGAGCTGACTGTTCGTGGCGCTATCCGGCCGCGCCAGACACCGACAAACAAAGCCAGTCTTGCAGGCCCTGCAGGCGCAACGCCTGTCACAGTCGACACCAGAAACGACAATTTGGGTGATGCTGCACAGGTAACACGCGCCCAGGCTGCAACAGCGGCTCTCGGACGGGGTGATACGGGCGGCGACAGCACAAGAGACGTCCTGCAAGGGGCAGCGCTCGATCCCAAATATACGTTCGACACATTTGTTGAAGGCGAATCCAACAATCTCGCACTTGCTGCAGCCC
The DNA here is from genome assembly GCF_009363435.1 of Labrenzia sp. THAF82. GTDB lineage: Bacteria > Pseudomonadota > Alphaproteobacteria > Rhizobiales > Stappiaceae > Roseibium > Roseibium porphyridii. The sequence continues at coordinate 527 of NZ_CP045354.1, forward strand.
GTCAGGTCGCATCCGGTGGTGCCGTTACCTTCAACCCGCTTTATCTGCATGCGTCTGTGGGTCTTGGAAAAACTCACCTGATGCAGGCGGTGGCCGCCAAGGCACGTGCCAGCGGACGGAAGGTGCTTTACCTCACCGCCGAGCACTTCATGTACAAATTTGTAGCCGCGCTCAAATCCCAGTCAGCGCTTGCCTTCAAGGACACGCTGCGGACGATTGACCTCCTCCTGATCGACGATATGCAGTTCCTTCACGGCAAACAGGTACAGCAGGAATTCTGCCATACCCTGAATGCTCTGATCGATGGCGCCCGTCAGGTCATTGTCGCTGCGGACCGTGCACCGTCTGAACTCGACACGCTTGATGACCGTGTCCGTTCACGCCTCTCCGGCGGCCTGGTTGTCGGTATACAAGAGCCTGACTTCACGCTTCGCCGGAACATCCTGACTTCCCGTGTCGAAACCGCACAGAAAACCTACCCGCAATTCGCAGTGCCGGACACTGTTCTGGACTACGTTGCCCGACACGTCGCTTCTTCAGGCCGTGATCTGGAAGGGGCTCTGAACCGTCTCATCGCGCATAATCAGCTCACCAACCAGCCGATTACGCAGGAAATGGCCGAGATGACATTGCGCGATCTGGTCCGCTCCAGCGAACCACGCCGGGTCAAGATCGAAGACATCCAGCGGGTTGTTTCCAAGCACTACAACGTAACCAAGGCAGACCTGCTGTCAGCACGCCGAACCCGCACGATCGTGCGTCCGCGTCAGATAGCCATGTATCTTGCAAAAGTGATGACCCCGCGCTCACTGCCCGAAATCGGTCGCCGTTTCGGCAACCGGGACCACACCACAGTGCTGCACGCGGTACGCAAAATCGAAGAAATGGCCAGAGCCGATTATGCTCTTGCGCAGGAGCTTGAATTGCTCAAGCGCATGTTGGATGCCTGAGACAATCAGCGCATCGACCTGAGCCCGAAAATACACGGTTTTCTAGCATTTTGAGGGCGTTCCAACGGAGCGCCCTCTTGCTTTTGAGAGCGGTTAAGGGCAGTGTCTTTCCCCCGCTCCATAACGGAGCCCTAAATCCAGTTTGCCAGGCAAGTTCGCCTGGCTTTTCATGAGTACGGAACGAGTGAATGAAAGCGACCCTCGAGCGGACCGACCTCCTCAAGTCCTTGACCCATGTTCACCGGGTGGTCGAGCGCCGGAACACCATTCCCATCCTGTCGAATGTTCTCTTGCGGGCCGATGGCGGCGCGATCAATCTCAAAGCGACCGATCTTGACCTGGAAATCGTTGAAACGGTTCCTGCCATGATCGAGTTGCCCGGCGCGACCACCGTGCCGGCCCATATGTTTTACGACATCGTGCGCAAGCTGCCGGAAGGATCACAAGTCGTCCTGGAAACCACCAGTGACAACGCCACACTGGAAATACGCGCCGGCCGCTCGAAATTCACACTGCAAATGCTGCCGGAAACGGACTTCCCTGATCTCACGGCCGGTGATTTCAGCCATGGGTTCACTCTTTCGGCCTCAGACATTCGCAAGTTGATCGACACAACGCAGTTCGCCATTTCGACCGAGGAAACACGCTATTACCTGAACGGGATCTACCTGCACACGGTGGACGCCGACAACGGTCAACAGTTCCGGGCCGTTGCAACCGACGGTCACCGCCTCGCGCAAGCTGAAGTGGCAGCTCCATCCGGTTCGTCCGGCATGCCTGGCATTATCGTGCCACGCAAAACGGTCGGAGAAATCCAGAAGCTCCTGGAAGAGCCGGAAGCAGACGTACAGATTGAACTGTCAGACACCAAAATCCGCGCAACCACGGGATCCGTCGTGCTGACATCCAAACTGATCGACGGCACTTTCCCCGATTATGGCCGGGTCATTCCGCAAGGCAATGACAAGGAGATGCGCGTCGACAGGGACGAGTTCAAGGAAGCCGTCGACCGCGTGTCGACCATCTCCTCCGAGCGCGGGCGCGCCGTCAAACTGTCGCTCGGCGACGGCCGCATGGTGCTGACCGTCAACAACCCTGATTCTGGCAGTGCGACTGAGGAATTGGCGGTCGAGTATGATGCCGAGGCTATGGAAATCGGCTTCAACTCACGCTACCTGCTTGATATTGCAAATCAATTGAGCAGCGATACAGCCTTGTTCCGGTTGGCAGACTCCGGCTCGCCGACACTTATCCAGGACAATACGGTTGATGACTGTCTGTTCGTGCTGATGCCGATGCGGGTCTGACGAGAACCTCCGGCAGTTGAAAAGGCGGAAGTTGGATTATGACAGAGTTCAGGACGGCGCAGCTGACCCGTCTGTCCTTGACCGGCTTCCGCAACTACTCTGCACTTTCCATTGACATCTCCGCCAAGCTCGTCACATTCGTTGGTGCCAACGGAGCCGGTAAAACCAACATTCTGGAAGCTATTTCCTTTCTGACCGCCGGGCGAGGCCTCAGGCGCGCCACTCTGGCCGACATTGCCCAAAAGGGCGGTGACGGCAGCTGGAGTGTTGCGGCAACCGTCATGTTGGACGGTCTGGAGACGAAAATCGGCACAGGGCTCGCGGCGGGCACACCTGGCCGAAAAGTGCGCATAGATGGCGAGGAAGTCCGGGGGTCGGAAAGCCTTCTTAATTACATGCGTGTTCTTTGGCTGGTACCGAGCATGGACGGCCTTTTTACCGGGCCAGGATCAGACAGGCGCCGGTTTCTGGACCGGCTCACGCTCGCGATCGACCCTTCTCACGGACGACGCGTTGCCGATTTCGAAAATGCACTTCGTCAGAGAAATCGATTGCTTGATCAAGGCGGAGGCGATGCTTTTCTGACTGCTTTGGAACAACAGGTTGCCGAACTTGGAACGGCCGTTGCAGTCGCACGCGGGGAAACTGTCGGGCTGTTGAGTCAGATGATTGCCGAACAAGTCGCTCAGTCGTTGCCGTTTCCGCATGCATCCGTCGCATTGGAGGGAGCGTTTGAATCAGAGATGCTGGGGCTGAGCGCTTCGGACAGGGAAGATCACTACCGCCAGATGCTCAAAGAGGGACGCCCACGTGACCGGGCCGCCGGACGAACGCTGAACGGGCCTCACCTGAGCGATCTCAAGGTCTTTCATGCCACAAAGAACATGCCGGCCGCCCAATCCTCGACCGGCGAACAGAAGGCACTGCTGATCGGACTGGTACTGGCGCATGCCGAACTGACGGCGAAAGTCTCCGGCATGACACCCGTCCTGCTGCTCGATGAGATTGCCGCGCACCTTGATCCCGGCCGCCGGTCTGCACTGTTCCAGAAGCTGAATTCACTCGGTGGGCAGGTTTTCATGACGGGGACAGACAGCGCTCTTTTTGAAGCCTTGCCCGGAGATGCCGCCGTGTTTGAGATCGAGGATGGCAAGAGCCACCTTCGCACCCCCAGGTGCCCCCTTAAATCCGCCTGAATCTTATGGTTTTCCACCATAATCCCTTCGCTGGCTTCCTGACAGGCCGCACGCAGTTGAACGACTGCCGGAACCCCGTATAACGGGGTGAGAAAAGATAAATCGATTGGTGATTGATTCGCATGAGCGACACGTCCACGCCTGAGCCTACCCCAAACCCGGAAACAGAAAACGGTGCCGAATATGGCGCTGACAGCATCAAGGTTCTCAAGGGCCTCGATGCCGTCCGCAAACGGCCCGGAATGTATATCGGTGACACGGACGATGGCTCCGGTCTGCACCACATGGTCTATGAGGTGGTCGACAATGCCATCGACGAGGCTTTGGCCGGTCATGCAGATCATGTCACAGTCACGCTCAATCCGGACGGTTCGGTGACCGTATCCGACAACGGGCGCGGCATTCCGACAGACCTGCATCCTGAAGAAGGTGTTTCAGCGGCTGAAGTCATTATGACCCAGCTGCATGCCGGCGGTAAATTCGACCAGAATTCCTACAAGGTTTCCGGTGGTCTGCACGGCGTTGGCGTTTCCGTGGTGAATGCTCTTTCGACCAAGCTTGATCTTCGCATCTGGCGAAATGATCAGGAGCACCACATGACCTTCGCTCACGGAGATGCTCAAGGGCCGCTCAAGGTCGTCGGTCCTGCCAATGGTCGGAAAGGCACCGAAGTTACATTCCTGCCTTCGCCGGAAACCTTCAGCAAGGTTGAATTCGATTTCAGCACTCTGGAGCATCGTCTGCGCGAACTGGCATTCCTGAATTCCGGTGCCCGCATCATCCTGACCGACAAACGCGGTGTAGAGGATGTCGTCGAGGAGCTGTTTTACGAAGGCGGACTTGAAGCCTTCGTCCGTTATCTGGACCGAGCAAAGCACCCCCTTATCGAAGAGCCTGTCACCATGAGCGCGGAAAAGGACGGCATTACCGTCGAAGCCGCAATGTGGTGGAACGACAGTTATCACGAACAGGTTTTGTGCTTCACCAACAACATCCCGCAGCGCGACGGCGGTACGCACCTTGCCGGTTTCCGAGCTGCTCTGACGCGTCAGGTGACCGGCTATGCCGAAGCGACCGGACTTATGAAAAAGGAGAAGGTTTCGCTGTCCGGCGATGACTGCCGCGAAGGCCTGACATGCGTTTTGTCGGTCAAAGTGCCGGATCCGAAATTCTCGTCACAAACCAAGGACAAGCTCGTTTCGTCCGAGGTGCGGCCGGTTGTTGAGAACCTGATTTCCCAGACGCTGAGCGAATGGCTTGAAGAAAATCCGGCTCCGGCCAGGGCGATCGTTTCCAAGGTGGTCGAGGCTGCCTCTGCACGCGAGGCTGCCAGAAAGGCCCGCGAGTTGACCCGCCGCAAGGGCGCGCTCGACGTCGCCTCACTGCCTGGAAAGCTGGCGGACTGCCAAGAGCGCGATGCGTCTAAGGCCGAACTCTTCCTGGTGGAGGGTGATTCTGCGGGTGGCTCGGCAAAGCAGGGCCGCCACCGGGAGAACCAGGCCGTCCTGCCGTTGCGAGGCAAGATCCTCAACGTGGAGCGGGCGCGCTTTGACAAGATGCTGTCGTCCAATGAAATCGGCACGCTGATCACCGCACTCGGCACCGGTATCGGCATGGAAGAATTCAATATCGAGAAACTGCGGTATCACAAGATCATCATCATGACCGATGCGGATGTGGATGGTGCCCACATCAGGACATTGCTTTTGACGTTCTTCTTCCGCCAGATGCCGGAGCTGATCGAAAACGGTTATGTCTATATCGCGCAGCCGCCGCTTTATAAGGTCAAGCGCGGCCAGTCCGAACAGTATCTGAAAGACCAGAGTGCTCTGGAAGACTATTTGATTTCACAGGGGCTCGACGATGCCTCGCTGTCGCTCGCCAGTGGAGAAGTGCGAACGGGCCAGGATCTTCAGGGTGTCGTCCAGACCGCACGTGCAATCTCCGACATTTTCGACGGATTGCACTCTCGCTACAATCGCGATGTCGTTGAACAGGCGGCCATCGCCGGCGCACTCAACACCGAAATTTTGGACGACCGCAGCAAGGCGGAAGAGGCGGCAGCTTACATCGCCCGCCGTATGGACATTCTCGCAGACGAGTTCGAACGCGGCTGGACAGGCGAGGCCCGCGATGATGGCAGCCTTGTCTTCAAACGCACAGTGCGCGGCGTCGAAGAAGCAGCCACAATCGATGCCGCCCTCCTCGGATCGGCCGATGCCCGTCGTCTCGCGGCGCATGCCGACCATCTGCACGAGGTCTACGGCAAGGCGGCAACGCTGCGCCGCAAAGACAACTCAATGGATATCAGAGGGCCTCGCGCGCTGCTGACCCAGGTCTATGCCTTCGGTCAGAAAGGGATTTCACTTCAGCGCTACAAGGGCCTCGGTGAGATGAACCCCGAGCAACTTTGGGAAACAACCCTCGACCCGAACGTCCGATCCCTTCTTCAGGTCAAGGTGAAGGAAGCAGATGACGCGGATGATATCTTCACCAAGCTCATGGGAGACGAAGTGGAGCCAAGACGCGAGTTCATCCAGGACAACGCACTGGCCGTTGCCAATCTCGACATCTAGTCAGGATCTATATTCGAAAATCAAAAGAGCGGTTTTGCCGCTCTTTTTTGTTGTCATTTTCCCGGCCAGGGCACGGGAGCACCGAAGAGATGACCCTGCGCTGCCTCGATGTTCAACTCCCGCAGCAAGTCTGCTTCTTCGTGCGTTTCGACATGCTTGGCAACAACCTTGATGCCAAGTTCATGAGCTGCACGCACAAGGCCGTTGAGAATTGCAGCTTTTGCGGGTTCCTCGATGACCTGCTGTGTCAAGCTGGATTCCAGCTTCAACCATTCAACCCGCAGACCCGTCAGGCGAGACAGAACCGGCCAATGGCCGGCAAAATCATCTACGGCCGTCTGGCACCCAAGTTCGGCAGCGAACTTGAAAAAGGACTCGATCGTTGCAGGCTCGCGCAGAAAGTCCTTTTCGGCAATCTCCAGGCACAATTTGGCCGCTAGCAACGGGTTGACGGAAAGGCGGTGATACAGGCCGTCGCGGAAGTTCGGATCACGAGCAGATTCAGCTGAAACGTTCATCGTCAGAATTGACCGCTCGGGGCTTCTCTCCGCTGCATCCAAAACCCGGTCCAGGGTCCAGGCATCCACCTGGGCAATAAACCCCGATCGTTCGGCAGCAGAGATCCAGGCACGAGACGACAGGCCCCTGGCGCGATCACCCTGCAGCCGCAGCAAGACTTCCTGACCACACACCCGATCGTTCTTCAGGCACATGATCGGCATGGCGAACAGCGTCAGCTCATTGCCCCGGAAACTGCCGGCATCAGGAATATCCGCCAGTTCGTTTCGCCGCCGCTGACAATCTGTCGATTGTACGCTGTGGATCTGAACGGATTGCCCGCCGCCCCTCTTGCCGCGCAGGCACGCATGATCTGCAACGCCCAGGAGCGCTGCGGCGTCGATCTCTTCGGCCACAACACTGCTGTCCACAAAGGCAACACCTATGGAGCCGCCAATCGTGAAGACCCTGTCACCGACTTCCAACCTGATCCTGTCTAAGCCATCCAGGATCCTTTCGGCCACATCGAGGGCAGCACCTTCACAGGCAGCGGGAACCATCCCGGCAAACTCATCGCCGCCAATGCGTGCAGCGGTCCCGAATTCACCAAGTGTCAGGCTCAGGCAGGCTGCGACCCGCATGAGCATTTCGTCACCGGCATCATGGCCGCCAAGGTCATTGACCTTCTTGAATTCGTCCAGATCGATGTAGTAGACGGCCAGCCCTGTCTCATGGTCGGAGCAAAGTCGCGTCAATTCCCACTTCAGCGCCTTGGTGAAGGCGCGGCGGTTTTCCAGTCCAGTCAATGGATCGTGGTAGGCAAGCCTTCTGTTTTCGGCAACATCATGGGGACAGTCGATATTGCGCCGGATGACTGCCATTGAGGCACGGTGACGGACGCCTTTTTCTGGTTGTTGCCTGATAGGCACAATCCGGACTTCACACATCTGACGATCCGTGAGATAGCCCGCGGCTTCGAAGCTTCGGTTTTCAGGGATATGGAGCGTTTGCACCAAATCCTCGTTCCCCGCCTGCAACGCCTCGATCAAAGTACCGATATCATAGTCACTGCCGATCAGCTCAAGCAGCATCACGGCTCTTTCCTCTGCACTTTCCGATCCGTCGAAAACAAGAATTTCGTCGGGAAAATGCTCCAGCAGGTCGAGACTTGCCGACGCCGGTTTGGAAGAAACCTCTGTCCGGGAAACAGTCTCCGGCAGCTGCTTGGCGTCCTGGCCATTTTCTTCCATGTCGAATTGAACAAGGACTGCCTGGTTCGCACCTGTAAGCGACACCACGGAGGTGCAGATCATATGGTGACAGAATTCGCTTCCCGACTTCAGTGTCATTGTGCCGCTGGCCTGCGAAGGGACCCCACTGAACGCTGTCGCCAAGACGGTCTTGCACCGTTTCCAGCTTGACCTCGACAACAATGTTTTCAGCCCGGCGGGCATGAAATCAAGTTTCAAACGGGAGCAGGCATCTCTCAAATGCGTGTTGCAGTGAAGTATGCTTCCATCCTGCGCAACATAAGCAGCAGCAAATGGCAGGACTTCCAGCAGGGACGTGTGAAATCCCGCAAGACTATTATTATCACTTGTGTGACCGGACCTCTCCAGCCGGTCTTCTAAAAACCGATGGCTGACTTGCACCAGACCGCCCTTTCAAAAACTCGGATCGAAAGGCGCTACCACACTACTTACGCGCCAAAATCATGCACAAAGTATTATCACAGTTCTTTTGATTATTTCTAAAACTGAAAACTTCCCACAACTCTTAGGATTTTTATATTTAACCGGAAATTAACTTTCTACATTTAATATTAATTAAAATTTTAGCAAATTTTTCTTCAATTTTCACTTTATTGTTGAATTCATGCCATATTTTTTTCACATCCCCGACCTATTCGTGCCGCGACGGAATGTTAGGCGTGCCCATCACAGTTTCGTCAATTTAAAGCCAAGAGCTGGCCAAGAACCGACAGGATACAACCATGCATACACGCAGCGCTCTTAAGAGCCTGGTGCGGGCAGGTCTTTGCACAACTATGCTCATAGCGGCAGGATCCGCCGCCTTTGCGTCCAATGACAACTTCACACAATGCGGCAAGGCCTCATGGTATAAATTGGGCGGTACGACAGCCAGCGGAGAGCCCGCCAACCCAAACGGCCTTACGGCGGCACATCGCACCTTGCCTTTTGGGACCATGGTTGAGGTGACCAATCTCTCCAACGGCAAATCGGTTACTGTCCGGATCAACGACCGGGGGCCTTATTCGAAAGGCCGTGTGATTGATGTGACCTATGCGGCCGCCAAAAAGCTCGGCTTCATCCGTAAGGGAATAACAAAGGTGCATGTCTCGGACGGACCGAAGCAAGTCGCCAAGAATACTAAGCAGTTTTGCCGATAATTCGCGCTCAATCGATCGGTTTCAGCAATCTTGTCATACGGAAACAGTCAGCTTTTTCCGTAGTAAGTCTCTGTATTTGCAGAGACTATTTAATGACACGATACTTTCACAACTGACTCAGTATGAATAACGATCAGTCGCATTACAGTGAATCAAAAAATAAAATATTTTACGGTAATGACAATCGATAAAGATGTCGCTAGAGTTGCCGCCGTGGTCGATGGGGCCACGTGCACAGTAACTTTATTCGCGCAGTCTTAGGGCTGCGCGTTTTTTTTGTTTTACATCTCAACCATTTGAAATGTTTGCCGGTCACCTCCCGTTTGCGCTCAAAATCAACGCATCTGCAACCTGCATATGCGGGGAAGATCAAAGCTCCTCCCGCTGGTCGAGCCGGTTCAAAATGGCTTCGGCAGTGGAGCGGTATTGGTCCTGTTTTTCAGGAGCCATTTTCCTCCAGGTTGCGTAGGGCTGGCCAAGTCGCGGGTTGTTTCGAAGGTGCGGTTCGTTCCTGTCAAGAAAATGCCAATAGAGTGCGTTGAAAGGACAGGCGCCCTCGCCCGTCTTCCGACTGACCTCGTAAGAACAGGATCTGCAGTAATCCGACATCTTGTTGATGTAATTGCCACTCGAGATATAAGGCTTGGAGGCCAGCAGCCCGCCGTCAGCAAACTGGCTCATGCCGATGGTATTCGGTAGTTCGACCCATTCATAAGCATCTGCATAGACCATCAGATACCATTCGTGAACTTCGCTGGGATCAACACCGGCAAGCAACGCGAAGTTTCCTGTCACCATCAGCCGCTGTATGTGATGGGCGTAGGCTTCCTCGATCGTTTGCGTGACGGCTTCCGCGACACACTTCATCCGCGTTTTGCCCGTCCAGTAGAAGTCCGGCAAATGTCGGCGCGCTTCCAACGCGTTCTCGGATGCATAAGCCGGCATTTTCAACCAATAGATGCCCCGGACATATTCGCGCCAGCCCAGGATCTGTCGAATGAACCCCTCCGCAGCATTCAAGGGCGCCTTGCCTTCCCGGTAGGCCGTCTCGACCTGCCGGCAAAGCGTTAGCGCATCAAGAAGCCCGGCATTGAGATAGGCTGAGATGACTGCGTGATACAGAAATTTCTCGCCCTCCAACATTGCATCCTGATAAGTGCCGAAATTTTCGAGCGACGCCTCAAGAAAGCCTTCGAACGCGGCCTCGGCGTCCTGCTTCGTCACCGCGAACCAGAACGGCTCGAGCGATCCGAAATGATCGGCAAACCGGTTCTCGACAAGGTCAAGAACCTCTCTTGTGACTTTGTCCGGCCTAACCCTTTTGGGCGACGGCATGAAAAGGTCCGATCTTGCCGGTTTGCGGTTCTCCTTATCGAAATTCCATTTGCCCCCAACGGGATTTTCGCCGTCCATCAGCAGTCCGGTTTTGCGGCGCATGTCCTGATAAAAGGTTTCCATACGCAGTTGTTTTCGCCCCGTTGCCCAGGCACGAAACTCTGCAGGCGAACACATGAAACGCTGATCTGAAAGGATTTCCACCGGCAATCCGAGATCTTCCTGCCAACTTTGCATACCCTCCAGAACTCGCCATTCTCCAGGCTCGGTCAGCAGAATTCCCTCCGGGTTCAGTCGAGCAACCGCCCTTTTGACCTCTCCCTTGAAACTGCCGGTGTTGCCAGACGCATCGAGTCGGACATAGTCGACCGACCAGCCTGCAATGCGCAGCTCTTGCTCAAAATGGCGCATGGCAGAGAACAGGAATGCGATCTTCTTCTTGTGATGGCGGACATACGTTGCCTCTTCCATGACCTCGACCATCAGCACACGGTCCCGCTTCTGGTCAGCGTGTCTCAGACTGGACATATCGGGCGACAGCTGATCTCCAAGGATCAACACAAGCTTACGGCAATCGGACGTTTCGTTCATCGGTACCTGTGACGATTAAGGTCGGTACTCAACAATACGCAGCTAACGCGCAGCTCTATCACATCAGGGGCGTTTTTGTTGCGAACTTCGCTCCAGACCAGACGTATCGCGATCTGCGAAGCGCGACTATGGCCGCGAAAATGTCTCGGCCCGAGCGCTTTATGAAACGCCAGAATTCCTGTCCAAAGTAACAGAAAGCCATTGCCCCGGATCGCCGGATCTAGTATCAGACGCGTCTATCCGCCGTGCCATTTTCAGCGCATGGCCGAGCAGCACCCGTAGCTCAGCTGGATAGAGCGCTGCCCTCCGAAGGCAGAGGTCACAGGTTCGAATCCTGTCGGGTGCGCCATTTCACTTTTCTTGTCATTGAAGCCGAAAAACGCAAATGGTTTAGACACTTGCGGAGTTCGAACGCCGTTCTTTCGACTGTATGCCATGGGACTCGAAAACGCCAGTTTGAGCACTGCTCGCTTATCTTCCAAACGATAAGAAGCCCAAAGATTCCAAGGGTTTGACAAGAAGCTTAAGGCGAGTTCGAACATTTCGCCAAAGGGCCTAACTGGACCTGTCTCATTTTGCAGTTTTTCGGTGATTACGTGCTTGTCCGTTTCCAGACGTGCAATCCGCTTCTCATAGGCAGCAATGGCCGTGGGGCTGCTTGCATCAACGATACGATCAACAAGCTGCTCGATTTGACGGTCAACTTCGTCAAGCTGCGTTTGCAGTTCCGCTTTCGCTATATCCGCTTGTGCTTGCCGCTGATCCCACGCATCGCGGAATCCAGCCTTCGCAAGTTTGAATAGACTTTCCGCTGGCCGCAGTTGTTTCAGGACCGATTCGAACGCGGCTTCGACTTTGTCACGCGGAATGGACTTGCGATGGCTTTCGCAAGCGCGATTATAGCAGAGATAGTAGGGATGCTTTTTGCCAGTCTTTGATTTGGACCAACAGGCCGTCAGAGGCTTATTGCAATCACCACAGAGGACAAACCCCCGTAGCGGAAAGTCCGCGTTTATATCCGCGCGGGCCGGGACATAGGCACCTTCTTTCAACCGCTCTTGGATTTTCCTGTGTGTTTGCAAGTCAATCAACGGCTCATGGTGGCCTTGGCGCATCGTGATGCCCCAGCTCGGCGCTTCGACATAACCCGCATAGACAACGCGCTTCAAAATTTCATTGACGCGCTGTTGGCGAATTTTTCCATCAGGCAAGTCTTTGGGAAAAGCGGGCTGGCTTTCGAAGAAGCGTTTCAGCTCAGCCTGTGATCCAAAACGTCCCGATGCGTAACCTTCGAGCCCTTCCTGAATAATTGATGCAATGGGCTCATCGCGCGCAAGGAGGTTTCCGTGACCCAGTGTCTTTTCATATTTGTAGCCCATTGGCGCTGAGAAAACCCAATACCCGTTGAGCGTGCGGGCTTGCATGCGATTCAGGGTTTGCTCGGCATTTTTTCGGGCCTGATATTGCGACACCGTGGCCTGAATATACTCATTAAATTCACTATCTGCGTCATCGCCGAATACCATGGAAGGCGATTCGAGAATCCCGCCAGCATCAGCGACTGCGCCGCGTAATTCAAAATGAACGGGAACCTTCCGGGCAAAGCGGGACACTTCATCAATGATTACAACATGCGGATCGTTTTGATGTGCTTTTAAGAACGAAAGCATTGCCAGCATGCCCGGCCTGTCCGAGCGTTGGCCCGTTAGATCGTCGGTATAGACATTCAGCACATCGTATCCACGCTGTTCTGCATAGCTGCGACAGCGGGTTTCCTGAGACCCCAAGCCATCACCACGCCGCGTTTGCGCTTTGGATGACACCCGGCAATAAACCAAGGCTTTGGTGACGTTATGATTGGGATTATCCATAAAGTTCATGCGTCAATCCTTTCTTCAAAATTCTCCTTTTCGGTCTGCGGCCTTGTTTCAGCCTTGGCTGCAAACTGTTCGATTATTGCCGTCGCTCTGTTCTGTTTTGCGTTCACGGCCTGTTTCGCTGGATGGATTCCAAAACCCAGATCGACAAACGCAACGATGATAGACCAGAGTGTTTCTATCATTTCACGTTTCTGGTCTTCCGGGATTGCCGTGTCATCCATAAACGCTTGATAGTAATCAACGTCGAGTGTCAGTGCTTTCCACTGTGTCTGACCATTCTTGTCAGATTCGTCACTTGGTCCGTTTCGGCCCGGCGGCTTCACCTTAACAGGCTTCTTGTTTTTCATGTTTTTGCTCCAAAATTCTATCATGGAGGCTCGGCGTTTCGGGGAATTACCGCCGGAATCTCCAAAGTTATCCCTATCGTTTTTGCTTCTATTCGAAATTACTTTCGCAATAGAACAAAATAGGAACATTATCTCAGAATTTGTTGAAATTCAACAAGAATCTACATAGTAGTTCCAATGTATTTCATCGCTCGCGCGTAACCGAAGACTTGGTTCGGACCTCGCTTTTGGGTGACCAAGCTTTGGAAGCCATATTCATCTGCGAACGTGCAGCGCCTTCTTTGGCGGCAAAAGTGTGGGCGGTGTCAAAACGCACATGTGCACCATGCAAACGTTCCTCGCCATGGGCAATCCGCGCCCGCTTTTGCGCCTCTTCCATCTTATGGCTGCTCGTTTCCCGCATGCCGCCGGGCGTATAGTCTAGCGAGTGTGAGGGACGCGAAATTTGAGTTTTGAGATTGTCTATCTCAGCGCGCGTCACAGTTTCGCGTAGCGGCGCATAGGCGCTTCGATTGTCTGTGTCTGTAGACATGACAAAGGTCCTTTTTAGCGGTTTTGAGCAGGAGCGAGATTCAGCGATGGAGAATTGGCGCGTTCACGCTCAGCTTTCCGGGCTTCTTGCTTGAGCGCATTCACATGATCATGAGCGCGTCCGGCCAGATGACGCAGTGGCAGATGATCGCTTTCGCGCATCTGGCTCGTGTCATGCCATTGACCCTGATCGTCTTTGTATGAACGGGCGTATTGTGTTGAGAAATAAGCGCCGCGCTCACCTTGATTGCGCCAAATCGTGGCTTTGAGCACGCCTTCACGTAGCGTGGTTTCAGGCTGTTTTTTTGCGGCTTCTGGGCCGGATGTGTGCCGTTGGTCTGTCATGACAGTCTCCTTAATTGAATCATGAGGGTGGGAAGGCGGTTTCAAATTTTGGGACGGTGGCCCCGAACGAACGACCAGGTGCCGGAGCGGCGATATTGCGGATAATCGTTGAACGCATCAGGCACAGGCTCCGTCACAATCTCCGCCTTGCGGGTGCGCCTGAAACGCCCGGCAATGGATACGGTGCCGGGTTCATCATGGAATGGATCGCCCAGATAGCGTCCACACAGGTCCGGGCGTTCCCAGTAGTTTCTTACCCAAAGCCGCATCGGGGCTAAAACAACACGAGGCATAAAAACCAAGACCATTTCTGCGGGCATGGTGTTCAAAATCTCGTCCGGTGTCATCAACGCCCGGGGCATCAGTTTGGGGTGTTCGGTCAGCGCGTCCTGATAGGCCATGGCTGTTCCTGTGCGGAACGGATCAGCCCCATCAAAGATCATGGCGTCCAGTGCTTCATTTTGTGCAATTCGCGCTCGCTCATTCAGGGCAAAATCTTCAACAGGGAGCGTAAATTGTCCAAGCATGGAGGAGAGCTGCTTAGCCTCGCTTAGTTCGCGCGTGGCCTTGTAAATCTGCGTACCGCAGCTACTAGGGATGATCTTGGAGGCGTTCGGGGCGAGGTTGTCCAACTGTTGGATCGATTGGACGACATAGACGGGCCTGATCCCATAACCGGGGCCGTATGTGGCCAGTTCCACCGCCAAAGGCCATGCACCGATATTGCCAATCTCATCTAGCAGCCAGACCTGCGGGCGTGATCTCAAGGCACGGCGCTTGAGCAGCATAATGCTTGAATAGATAGAGCGAACTATCGGAGCAGACGATTTTGAGAACTCCATGGCTTCCATCAGATTCACCTGAAAGCGTGGGCCGTTCTCTTCGGTGAGTTGTGTCGGGTCAAAATCAAAAGGGGGAGAGACGGACTCGCGCAACTCCGGGTCACTCAAACAGGCAAAGCTATTGGTGATCTCTGTCTTTGCGCCCCCGAAACCGCCTGCATTGGGCGTGTCGGAGTTTCGGATTTCGCGCAGTTCTTCTGCCATAGCCTGCACCGCGCCAAAGCGCGACATGTGCATGTAGGACTCGAACTCAAGCCATGTCTCGGTGTTCGTGCCGACCAGCGCCATGACATCGGATAGCCCCGGAAGCTCTAACAGCCCATATTGTTCGATGTAGGACAGTGCACAGGCTTCGGTGATGCGCTGCGCGTACGCTTGAAATACTTCACCGTCCTTCGAGCCATTTTTAACGATCCAACTTTGCACCCAAAGCTTGGTGTCTGGCTGGAGGGTTGGAGAGTTATTGGTGAGTTGGGGGATCGGGTTAATCCTGTCACCACCCGCACGTGGAGCCCAGTTGATGATGTGAGTGCCAGGCTGCAAGCCTGTGATGGGGCCGTTTTGGCCTTTCCAATCCATGGATATGACATGGCTATCGCCAAATCCGTCCAACAGACTTGGCAAAATAGAACTACCCTTACCGCCCCTAGCTCCTGCGGCGATTAGTGCTGCTGATTGTCCCGGAGCATAACAATGCACACCTGAGTCCGTCTCTCCAAGATAGACGCCCAGCGAGCGATCCAGCCCGGCGTCAAAGATCATGTCATCATCAGCGAATCGCGCACGTCCATAGCGATGCGCAGCATAATCGGCATCCATTTGTGGTTCTCAAATGTAGATTTGGGGGGGCAGCGGATGCTAGCGGCATGCAATTACGAACGCATGCCGCTGGTCTTTCGCGGGGCTAATTCAACCGCTGTCTTTTGCGAGTCATCATCCAGAGGCCGTAAACGGCAACACCAATGAATAGCAGGCCCAACTCAACGTTGTTTTCGTTCAGGAACGATAATCCACAAAATGCCGAGATGGCCGAGCCGATCAAAAGACCAATGCGGTCCCAGATCGTTACTGACCGATACACTTTGGTATTGCGCGGTACTCTTACATTCAGCCTTGGCATTGCTCTTTCTCCGTGTTTAAGGACAGTTGAGGATTTGGTGAGTGCGCGTCCTATTGAACGCGCACCCGTGTTCCAGTGGTCACTGTGATCTGGATAATTTTCACCGGGATCATTTTGTAGACAGCGCCTGAAACAAGGGTTGCTGCCAAGGCCACCCATCCCAAGCTGGCAATGTCACCGGAGGCCGGGGCGTTGGCGTTTCCGGCGAGTGTAAGTAATCCGACGGTTGCTAGACCCGATGTCACAGCCGCCTGAAGCGCAAACTTCTTTACTTGGCCCAGCGTGTTCAGCCGTTCGTGGTGATAGGTCGTATTAGACATTGTCCTTCTCCTAGGTTGTCAGTGCCAATGATGGGGGCGAGTTCTCCTTGTCGCGTGACCGATCTTCCTGATCAGTAGGCGAAGGCAGAGTTGGAGAGTGAGGAGCAGCCCGAAATAGGTGACGACAAAGGTTGCTCCGGCATTCACCAGCAGGCCGAAATCCGCCATGTCAGCGCCGTAGCTTCTAACAAGTTCGCCGTGGATCAGATCAGCAGTTAACGACATGAAACGTGGCGCTAGGACGAGTGTGCCCATTGCCGACAAACCGCCGCAAAAAATGGTGGGGCCATCAATGCCTCGCCTTGGGTGATTGCCTTGCGACATGACGCAATTCTCCTTTCACCAACACGGGCATGCCCCGAAGTTTGGCGTGCTTCATCATTCGCTGCCGAGTTGAGGGATCGGCAGTGCTGCTAAGAGTCTATTGATTCAGACTTTGTGCAGTTCGTGAGAAATGCGGGATGTAGAGCATCCCACGACCACATCATCAGAGTGTAGTCGAATTTCTATACAAGTCAACCGTTCGTATACAAATTTCTATACGGAAAAATAAGTGTCTGTTTTTTTAGATGTTTTCTGTTACGGCACAGGCTCATCTTCATCGGCGAGAACATCTGAATCTATCCTACGGACTTCAACATGCAGTTCGTATCCAAGTTCGGATAGGACTTCAGCGGCCTTATCCAATGTAGCTTCTTCACGTCCTATCCTTTGGATTTCTCCTGCCCCAATATTAGCCGCATCAGCAGCTTTGCGGACAGATAATCCTTTCTCCTGCATAACCGCTTTCAACGCCGTGGAGAGACTTCTCCGATTGAGTTCACCCTCAAATATTGGCGTTATCTTTTTCTCTTTTGGTTGTCGCTGTTTGGGCACAGAGAGTTCTGGCGGATCAAATCCCTTTTCTATTGCCATTTTCGATGTAATTCTATTTATTTCAAATATTAATCTCATTCCTTTCTTTATATTAAGGCAGTATTCTTCTATTTCATCAATACTTTTCTTTGAATTAAAAAATAATTCATCCATTATTTCTCTAAAGGATTCGTACTCTGCTTCATATTTTGAATCTTCATAATTGTAATCATAGGTTCCAACCATTAAATCTTGTGCTTTCAACAAAATTTTGCGCAATGCTTCTCCTTTGTCCGCTGTTATCTTCCACGCATCAAAAATTGTATCACTTTTATTATCAAAAATAGTTTCTTCCGCTACGCATTCTTTGATAATACTTTCTAATATAGCGTTCAATAAGCCGTTCTGGCGCGGATATTGCGCCGGAACTACTACATGAAAGTCTTCTAATTTATAGGTATCACTCACAAACGCTCATCCTCATAGAAACCATTTGCTAAGCACTGGCTTTAAAGATTGGTATTATCCCTGCATGCAGCGACGCCGTGCCGTGATATTTCCTGCTAAAGATACGTGCCAAAATACTAAACCTCGCAAACTATGGCCATGATTAGCACAAGGCTACCCGTGAGCCTCAATGGCATTGGTACGTTTTTGAGCGAAAATTTGCATCACGCCTTTGAAATTTGGTACAATAGAGTATCAAAACAACGAGGGCGTATGCGCAGCTATCTAGCTGATTTTAATGACAGATCACGCGATCTTGCCGATGAACGTCAGGCCATAGAGCTTGATGGCTTGAACGCTGCGCGCTCGGGTTTCGACAATGGCCGAAATGCAAGCCAGCTTGCGGGTCTTGGCTCAGACGCTCTTCCGATCAATAAGCGCGACAAGGATGCTGGCAGCGATGCGTTGGACATCATTCTGACCACGATTCCTTATGATAAATTGCTCTCGCGTACCTATGGGCGCTTGGGCGAAGCAGAAGCCGCCGTCGAAGACTTGATCACGCTAGCGACCGAGCGCTTTGAAGCCGAACAGGCGAGGCTCGATGACCTCCTTTCGCAGGTTGCGCAATTGCCCGACGGTACGTTGGTTGCTCGCTCAGAAGACGGGTATGTCTATGCCATAGGAAGCGGAGGCCGCATCGGGGAAGAAGATGCCGCAACGATCATCTGGCGCGGCGATGAGCCAGACCTGGAAACCATTGGGGCGCAGCAAGAGCGAGCCGATGTTGCTTTTGACGTTCTGGATCGCACCCGCACGAACGAAATCCATTTAGGTCATATCCGCGAAGAGCTTTCGGAAGACAATCCTAGCCGCGACCGTCTCCACGCGTTGGAGGAGGAGATTGAAGGGATCGTCGCGCAGACAGAGAACGACTACACACTTCTCAAGAGCGACGGCATAGCGCGAGAAACAGCACTAAGCGTCGACCCTACCGCAATCGCTGTCCCTGAGATTTAAGTGTTACTCATCCCGCTCAAACTTCCCGCAATGTTTCTCAACAACCGCCAACACGACGGCGGCAGGCTGATATTGGGGCAAGCGCTGCATCGTATTGATGATTTCCGTATGTTTGGCCTGCTGCGTTTCAGGGTCAGCGGAGTACCACGTGTTCATGCAACGCGCGATGTCCGATGCAGTTTGCGAGGCGACTACGCCGATCATGTTGATGCCATTGCCAATGAAAGCTTCTTGAGCTTCTCGATCAAATGCGAAGAATTCAGCCATTTGCGGTGACGGTTCCGGCTGGCTTTGGGTATACGCTTGTGTGGCGTAAAGGGCGATCAGGCTTGATAACGCCAGCGTCTTTACTTGTAACATTGTCGATCAATTCTGTTACAAGAAAGGCAAAATTCGATGGATACATCAAAAACCGCATGTTCTGACTCATTTCCGCCCTTTTGGCGATCTGAAATCAGGATTCAACACTTCAAGCACGCTGCCACAAAAAGGATCGTTATTGCGACGCTCAAACGAATACCATTCGGAGGGCAGCGATGTTGATGAACCAACTGGAAGGTCGGACAGGGCGCATCTATGGTTATGCCCGTGTTTCCACTAAAGACCAGAAGCTGCGAGCGCAGCGCGATGCGTTAAATGCCGTTAATGTGGACCGGATATTTGAAGACAAAGTAAGCGGGGCGAAATCCAATCGCGATGGCTTAGATCAATTGCTGGCAGAGCTTCGGCCTAACGATACTTTGGTGATTTATAGGTTGGATAGACTAGGGCGATCCGTTCAGCATCTTTCAGACCTGTTAGTGCATTTCCGCACTCATGAAATCGGTCTCGTTTCGTTATCGGAAGGAATTGACACAACGACCAGCGGAGGGAAGCTAATCTATCATGTCTTTGCCGCCTTCGCGGAGTTCCAGCGGGATATCATCGTCGAGAATACGACCTGCGGATTAGACGCGGCACGCAACGCAGGAAGGCAGTTGGGCCGTCCGCGCGCACTGAGCGAGCAACAAGTCATAGAAGCCAAGCGGATGATCAAAGCAGAGCGTTATTCAAGAACCCACATCGCCAAGAGGTTTGGCGTTTCGCGGATGACACTGTACCGATCGGTAATTTAATAAGACGTTTAGTCGCTAGGTCGGTGAAACGTACGAAGTAAATATTCGCTGCAAGTGTGCAAATGTCGGATTCCAGCGTAGAAAGACAAGCAAGTTTATTAGGCAAACGCTTGACTCGAACGGAGGAAAAATTCAAATTTGTATAAATTCTAATTTGTGCAGTTAAGTAGATAATTTGACCAAAAATAACTCGCATGCGTCTCAGAGCGCTAGAAAGATAAATTCTGTACCGAGATTTGATGACTACTTTAATGAGTTGTCCGAACGTCTACGCGATAAATATGGATTGCAGCACCTTATTGTAACTGCAAAATGTCCAGACTTTGTTGACTCACCTTCACCTTCAATTATGTTCGCCTTCTTTGAAGGATCACAAAACAAGCAGTATTATGATTGTATAAGAGAAATAGAAAAATCTACGGATCAGGCTTTAAGTGCTACTATTACAGGGTTGGGTGATCAAAAATTCCCAATAAGAATTAGTGTTAGATCGCGTAGAAAAATTTCAAGTAAAGATAAAAGTAAAATAGTAAGTGAAACAAATAGAGCGCTCTCAGAATACCTGCAATATAAAATATTGGAATCGCGCGACTATGTAGTTGCAATGTCACTTCAGACAAGTGATATCAGCAGTTTCTTTCACAAAGCAATTACCGAAGGCTTGCGTGCATTCTTTGGGTATGAAGCAGCATCAGCATTTTATTATGATTATCAATCTGATAGCTTGGTTTTAGGGGCTACAACGGGAATTTCCAGGCTTAAAGTTGGAGGATTGCGAAGAGCAGACATTAAATATCATGCCTCCTCAAAATCATGGGTTCGCCGCTGTTTTGATTCAGGAAAAAATCTCTCTGAATGGGCTCCGAGAGGCAAAAGCCTCAAGCCTAATACAAATGGAGAAGGGGTCGATTTTACAAGAAATCGAATGTTCTTACCGATTGATGTTCGAGATGGTTTGAAGACACGCTTGTTTGAAAGCTATGGCGCGGAGGCGGAAGCAAATGGACGAGTGGGTGTTTTAAGAATAGTAAATACTAGGCGGAACGGAATATTCAACCCTATATCTTTGATAGATCTACACTTTTTGGAGCATTTTTGTGAGTATCTAGCAGTGCTTGGAGCAAGATATATCCGAGTTCTTAGCGTGGTTCATGATCAAGAAAAGTCAACCCATGGCTTTGTAACTGATCTCTCAACTCTGAAGTTACGAGTTCAGCTTTTCAGGCGTCAATTCGCTCAAATTGCACAGAAAATCGTTTCCAGTAATAGCGATCCTGCAAATGCCAGGAGGCGTTTAGTCGAACTGGATGGTTTGATCACCATATTTGAGCGCGACTTTTTCGCGGTTCAAGATGGTATGGCGTTCCAATTACAAACCGTTGCTGAGTTTTCTGACGGTGTCGTGGGGGCGTCAGGTAGAGATTTGCCAGACTGCGATAAACCGTTCGTTGATGTTATAATGCGGATTTATCAATCTCTTGACTACCTATCTCGAAATTATGGAAGACAAAAACCCAAGATAACTTTCTTCGGCGAAGCAAGATTTTCTTCAGTGTTTTCACAAATGCCACCGTTGAGAATACCGCAAAGAACTTTCTATTTGGCATTAAGAAATCTTGTCGAGAATTCGATAAAGTACACTAAGCGCGAAACACAGCCCTGCATTGATTTTGGTTGGACGGTCAAAAACGGTTTCATGAAGTTTGATGTTGTAGATGAAGGTATCGGTATCGATCCATCGGACACAGCATCGCTGTTCAAGGAAGGTTTTAGAGCTCGAAACGCACTTAGAGAAGCAACTCGGGGAAATGGGCTCGGCCTGTGTGTTAGCAGGCGTGGACTACAAGCTTATGATGGCGACTTGCTATATCTTGGGCCAAATCACGCAGGGGAAGGCGCAGTCTTCAGAATCTTAGTTCCAACATCATAGTAGAGGAAATCTGGCTTGGACAATAACAATAAAATAGCTGTGGTCATTGATGAGGAACCGCACTTTTCCGAAATCATGGCATCAGCATTACGAATAGCGGGCTTTGATGTTGTCCAGTTTTTTGATGCTACAGGCGCACTCAATTCAATATTGGCGGACCAGAACTACTTTGCCAGCGCATTGATGTTTGTGGATATGGCGCTTGAGCCAGGTCTCGATGAAAAAACGTTTTCTATGGAGGCGACTGATAAATATATGACAACTGGCTTAGTCTTGGCCGCAAAATTGATATTAGAAGACATCGTTGCACAACCTCGCCGAAGAAATATGATTTTGTATTCGGCACATCAGCGGGGACAGTTTTGGTCGAAGATTGACCAGTTTTGTGCAACGTACGGCACTCGAAAATGGCAAAAACGGGCGGACGCAGACATACAAGAGATTTTTGAGCTGGCTTCAGACCATGTTGAATGAAGTGCAAATCCTAGGATTCTCGATACCCGACATCGTCGGTCTTGGATTGGGTTTTATGGCGGCTGTGCTATCGCTAATTGCACTTTCTGCTGCGGTGATAATATTCTTCTTGGGCGTGAGGCATTCCCGCCATCTTAAGGAAATCGAAATTGCCCGCCGTGAATTGCTAGATTCTACCGTAGCTATACGCGAAGACATTGATCGGAATTCAGCGCTGTTAAAAGAGGTTCACCTTGGGTTCAATACCATCAACTCACTGTTAACGCTTCAGTCTCAACATCGCTTGATTGCGGGTTTGGAGGACACAGATGAGCAATTGGGAGTTCGGGCTGCGACGGAGCTTAAAAACCTCGAAAACCGTATGAAGGCCCGCGAGCTAGAACTACAAATCATTGTCAGTGAGGGACAGAGATGTCGCGCTAGCCTTCTCGGTCTCTCGCAAACATTTGGAGATCACCAGACGATAGAATTCTTACGTGCCTATGCTTTAATATTGGAGGCGCGCGGAGTGGAAGCGCATCAATTTCACGAAACCCGAGGCGGCACTTCAGCTCGCTTAATGAACCTTAAAGCCAATCAATAGTTGGTGCCAACACTCTAAAATTATGACGTGACGGTGTTGGCTTTTTGGTATTGATGGCCCTGCGACTGGGAATTCTAATAATTCTGAGGCGCCGTATTGACGCCATGGGTTTGTCAATTTCTAAGCAACATGTTGCAATTTTGGGTCTAATCAAAGTCATCACATTTGATATTTGCGTTGCACGCAAGGTGTGCGTGGTAGGACCACGCCCTTGCTCACTCGGTAGGACCTCGTTCGAGGGGTGCGTGCCGCCCCCCGTTTCACCCCCCTGCCAAGGCGAATGCACGGAGTATTTGAGCATCAGATCAGTTTTGTCTTTGCTGATCTCTTTCTTGCGAAGTGACATCAAACTGATGAATAGAACGTAAGACTAGCATGCACCCATCATTGCGATTCACATTCTGAGGATCAGATACATTTGCCTGCGTAGCAAAAAGTACAGTGTTGGCACCTTCTAAACCCAAAGAAGTGACGTAACGGATTCCGTCAATTGTTCCGCTGCCAAATTGGAAATCACGCAGAAATTCAGTTACGATTTGTGTTGGCACATAGTCAATGTGTACACGATCATCGCGTGCAACTGGTTCCGCGACTTTTTGCGAAAATGTTTGGAGAAAAGCAAGGCTCAGTCTTTCTTTGCGCGTAGCCTCAGAGAAAAACCCGGGTACTTTCGGTAGATCCGCAAGGTCGACAATTTGTATCCGTCTGACGGTTTCGAAACGTCCTACCGTTGCATTTTCTGATCGGGCTTCAGCAGTCGCTAACTCGAAAGTTTCAGCACCGTAAAACATAGATATCCCGGGCGGGTTCATACGGTTGGATTGTCGTGAAAACTCTATCGGCGGCGGACCGAGCTCAGCAGCAGTCGTGAATGGACCGTTCGTGTTCTCGCGAGCGCGGAAAAGTGTGTATCCAATATCAAATTGCTTTATCAGTTTGTGATGCTCGATTGCGGCGGCAACCTCATTCAAAAATTGAATGTTTGAACGGTCATCGGGGTGACCGCTGCCTTCATCACCAATATTTTGAAAGAAGAACCGCCTCGATCCTTTCGTTGAAGCGCAAAACTGTTCCCAACTAAACTGGAGGCTGGCATCATACTCGAGCGAGAGCCAATCAAAGTCGCACCACGCATCATCTCCTATGTGGCAGATGAGATCATCGGCAAGGAGATCAGAATTGTGGGCTTCTAAGCCGAGGCCAATGCAATCAAACAAGCACTCCGCCGTATCGACATGCCAACCTTGGTAGCCGCCTTCTCTACTTTCATAGGGGAGTTGCTCTACGGCAAGGCCATAAAATGTGGCCATACGTTCACCTACAAAATCAGCAATCTCTCTAAACGGAGCGACTTCTTCCCGATATTCGTCGCAATATTTGCAATACCCTGAAAGTTTGTATCCGACAATTCGTTGTTGAAGGTCTTTATCATCAAAACAATGACTGCATACCCCATCTTCCCATTCGTCAAGGGTCGATCGAGAGCTCGTTATTACATTGACCACAAACAGCCCCTAGCTACGAAAGAAATCTGTTTGCCGGGGAACAATCAACCCGTCGGATAAGGTGATGCGAGAGCCTGCGCGCTTAGTAACGCCCTGAGAATTGACAACGTTGAGATCGCGGTATCCGACGAGCTCCTCAATTGCGTTCAATAAGTCTTCGTTAGTTGCAGCTGTCTTGTTGCCAATTCTTGAGAGTAGCGTTTCCAACGAAACATGATCGTCGATCATGTGTGTCCGAATTTCGTTTGGCAGGACATTTAGAAGCTCGTTTTTGAGAGTTTTTTTGTCCTGATCGCCAAAATTGAAGAGCGCGTCTTTAGACTGAATTAACCGTGCATCGAAGCCGAGTGAGAACAAGCTTCCTTGACCAATATGCCTGAAACTGTTTTGAGCATTCCAATGAACTCCCAGCATCTTATCGCGCGCGGCCTGATGTCGGGACAAATGTGCAAACATCATCCATCGATTGTCTGTCGGTGACCAAAGCATAAATGGCGTGAAAAACTCAGCACCGCTCAGGCTTTGAATATTACACATGACCATTCGCTGGGTAACTGCACGGCCCAATGCATCATCTTCTTTATTGGCGTTCCATTCTTCGATAAAGGCGTTATCGACACCAAACTGTCGGTAAGTCTCAAGAGCGGCTGATTCAGCGCGCAGATAGTTCAACATGCTATCGATAGCAAATGTCAGTAGAACCTCGGGCCGATTGAGTTGAGTAAATATCGAGTTGATTGCCTGCATTGGAACATCGGAATATCCAAATTGATCAAGGACAAAGATTGATCGTCCAGCGCGTTGCCCGGTATTAATTACCTCTAGTATTCCCGGCAGCTCGGCAGCGAAGTCACCATTGATCAGGTTGATTGATTGCCCGATTTCATCGCCAAATCCCGCGTTCCTAATTTGTTGTCTTAAGGATTCGACATGATCTGTATTTTCGTCGACAAAAAAGAAACGCGCATTGATCTCTAGCGGCTTTTCACGTCCTTCGTTGAGTCTCTCTCTGGCGGCTTCAACTGAATTTAGCAAAACAAGAGGACTGCCAGGTGTTTCCTGAAGACCATTCTTGTAAAGTCCGCCTCCACAAAACCCATCAACCAAAGTTATGTTTAAACGATCAGTTCTTGGGTCGGGAACCACAGTGTCAAAATACACGTCCAGATAATTCTTTAGAACTGCGAGTTTCCTTAGCGAATGCTCTTCAATGCTTGGAAGTGCTCCTCCCGGAGCCCACTGAAAATTCTTTGGCATATAAACTCCGGCTAATTGGCAAGCCTATCAAGAATAGGCTTGGGAACAATTTGCCAAGGGAAGCCATTCCATTCTTCGCCTTCCAACAAACGTCCACCTGATTTAGGTCGTGGTCCACCCCATTGCTTGAAAAAGAACTCTGTACCATCACGTTGACATATTGCCTTGATTTCTAGCGCCCAAGATTCATGCATCGGTCGTGCTTTGGGGCCGCTTTCTCCTCCAACAATTGCCCATGCTATGCCGCGCAGATCGATATCGCCCACAGCACCTAACAGAGGCTCAAACGAAATGAAACGCGCTGGCGAGTTGACCTGCTTTAGGTGCTGGATCCGACTAGTATGTGCTGTATCTTCGACTGAAACACCCAACCATATGTTGCTAGGAACGGCCTTATTCTGATATCGGGTGCAGACATAATCCCGCATCAAGCTGCTGCGCTTGGTCAACACTTGAAATACATGCCATTCAGCTTCTTCCATCACGTCAAATACTTTATCAATAAAAGCTCGATCAACCTGTTTGTGGAACAAGTCACTCATCGAATTCACAAAAATCATTCGTGGCTTCTTCCAGCGAAGTGGCTGAACTAGCCGCTCTGGCCAAAGCCGTAAATCGAAGCCTTGCTCGTAAGGATGCCCGGGAATGCCTCTCCAGCGTTCAGCAAAACGCTCAGCATAGCAGTTGTCGCAGCCGGGTCCGACTTTTGTGCAACCAGTAATCGGGTTCCAAGTTGCATCAGTCCATTCAATTTGTGAATTCTGCGCCATAGTTTATTTAGAACACAACAGGAACAAAAAATCTAGATATTTTTGTTTCCTGTAGTTCGCCCAACCTCTTTAAAATATTGAAATACAGAGATTTTTTATAGCTCTCCGCGTTTCTGCTTCCTAAATTCTTGCATACCATGTTCCCTTTCCAACGCCGTGCTTAGTCAGATGTCGGGCATCAACCAAGGCTTGCAAGTGTTTTTTGACGGTGTTTCGGTTTGCTCCCGTGACCCGTACAATCTCACCATTGGTTATACGTCCATGTTCCTTGGCTAGTTCCAAAATTTGAACTGACAGCTCCGGGAGCGTTTTCATGACAATTCGCTCTCGTTCAATCTTTTTTTCCAAATGGCGCTTTTGCGTTTGTACTGACCGCAAGAAATATTCAGTCCAAGGTTGCCAGTTGGGACTGTCGGTTCGGATGGTGCCTTGGGTACGCCGTAGAGCGATGTAGTAGCTTTCTTTCGTTTGCTCGATAACACTTTCCAACGAGCTATAGGGCACATAGACATAACCGCTACGCAATAAGAGTAACGTTGTCAGGACTCGCGATAGTCTTCCATTACCATCTTGAAACGGATGGATTTCAAGAAAGACGACCGCAAAGACAGCAATCACCAAAAGCGGGTGCAGAGTCTTTTCGTCCAGCGCCGCTCGCGTCCATTCAACGAGTTCCGCCATGAAGCGCGGCGTGTCAAATGGAGAAGCTGTCTCAAAGACAACGCCTACCTCTTTGCCATCTGCATCAAACGCGGTGACATGGTTAGAATTGGTTTTGTAAGCTCCGCGATGCCATTCATCCTTGGCGCTGTATTTGAGCAGATCGCGATGCAACTGCATGATATGGTTTTCGGTGATGTTAATCGCATCCGCTCCACCGAAAATAGTTTCCATGACGTCGGCATAGCCCGCGACTTCCTGTTCATCGCGGGTCTCAAAAGCCTTTATTTCAAGTTTGGAAAGTAGGCGTTCCACGTCACGATCAGAGAGTTTGCTACCCTCAATTCGGGTCGATGATCCGATGCTTTCGATAGTCGCAACACGGCGCAGAGCCGACAGTCGCTCCGGTGCTAGAGTTCCAAGTGCTTTCCAAGCGCCTTTAAACTCATCCAGTTCAGCGATGAGTGATAAGATTTCAGGTGTAATATGCAGCGTTTTCACATTGAGGCTCATATCCATAAATATACTCAAAAAGACCCATAAAGGCAACTGTAAGGGACGCATATCCAGAATTGGACCCGAAAATATCCATATAATACAGACATCTGGCGATAGTACGGCAGCTTGATAAGATGCCATACATTTGGACGTTTTAAAGGGTTCACCAAAAATCAGGCCCATGCCCGATTTGTCGTCGCACCCCCTGCAAGGGTGAGGGGTGGCTCCGAAAATCAGGCATTCAGGACAGACAAGCAACTCTAATGAGGAAGGGCTAGAAGCCCGGTTCCGGTCCGTCGCGCGAACGCGCCCGTGTTCTGCGCCGGGTGCGCAACGGTTTTTGAGGTTTAGGCTGGACGCCCCTCAATGCTCGAATGTCTTCTCTTAGCTCATGGGCTGCTTTGACATGCGGGCGTATGGACTCGCGTTTCTGTTGCCGGAGATCGCGTAGAGCGGTGCTGTGCTTGCGCTCCTGTGCTTCGCGTTCTCGTTTGTCCCGCAGAGCTTTGAGTTGAACATCCTTCCTGTTTTCAGCGAGCAAGCGGTTTCGCCGTCCTGTGAGGCGGTCAATCAAGCCCATGACGCCACGTCTAATCCGGGCCTCTCGCTCTGCTTGTTCTGTTGCTTGACGTTCGGCTTGGCTTTGTCTCAGGGCGGCTTCCGCGCGTATCCTTTCAGCATGCAGCCGCTCGCGCTCCTTTGCAGCTTTAGTGAATGCTGAACGTGCAGCGCTCGTTTGCTCCGCCTTCAGCTCTTGTAGCCGATCAGCAATAAGTCTGGACGCTTGTTTTTGAGCCGCCTCCACAGATGGCAAATTTTCAATGTCCCCCAAGCGCGCACGAACATCCTTCGTCCTTAAGCCAACCCAACGGGAAACGGGGTAGACTTCGCCTGTATGGTCCACCGCGACATGACCGCGTTTGCCTTGTGCTAACACATAGCCTTTTTCCAGCAATGCCGCACCAAATGCTGCACGACCGTCAGAGGCCGACCAACTGTCTTGAAACATTGCCTTGATGTGTTTTGGGTTATGCCCGGAGCGTTTGGCTTGTTGCCATTCTGCAAGTGTTATATTGCGGATGTCGCGTTGTTTGGAATCACGCAGGCCATCTGGCATCGACCAATCATGCTTCAAATAGAGCTCGCGAGAAACATCACGCAGTTTGCGGTGTGTATGTGATAACTGAACGGCTTTCATGGTGTCCGTGTCGATACGACACCATACAGCATGAGCATGTTTGCGAAGCTCGCCATCAACACCGCGCTTTTCATGAAAGACAATGGCCCGAGGTTGCCCGTCTAAACCAAGTCGCTTTTCGGCTCGCGTAATCGCATCTTCAAATTCACGTGCGCTGACATCAGCCTCTTTCGGTGGGTTAAGACTGAGAGAAAACAAATGCTGTTTGCAGCGGGTGCCGCGGCTAACCGCATAGCTTTCTTGAAACGCACCTTGCAGATCATCAGCTACAAAGCCGCGCATTTCATGGACAACAACACGTTCGTTTTCGGACTTCATGAGATGCATAGCGAGGTCTTTGTAACCTCCGCGCTGATTGCCATGAAGGATCATTGACCCTCACTTTGAAGGCCAAGTGCAGTTATCAGTTCGTTGCGCATATATGCGATGTCGCCACAGGCTTGGCGAAGCTCATCTTCAACCTCATTTTCCAATTCTAAACGACCAAGCTCTATCGCAAGCAGTATGCCGCAAAGCGCACTGCCGATTTCAGAGCGCCCCAACATGCCAAGTAAGCGAGCAAGGGCTTGGTAGTCTCTGATGGGTGTAGTTTTTCTTTTGCGTCGCTTTGACTTGTCGTCGTCAAGTACCGCATCTCGAATGTAGCCGCTTAGCGATTGCCCAGACGCACGGTCTTCCAGCCATGCGCGTTCATCAGCACTAAATCGCACAGAGATGGGTGGTATCCGTTTCTTGTGTTTGGCTTTCGGTTTGGCTGAGGAAGACCTGAACTCATGGTGAAGATTTTGGGAATGAGGCGCAGTCATGGTTGCGGCCCCTCATCAAAATCAGCGCTTTGGAGCTTAGATAGTTGGTGTTCCCAGTCTTCCAGTGTCTCAAACAACGCGTTCGAACAATTACCGCTCGGGCGCGCCAAATCTCCAAGATTCAAAACACCGTTGTCTGGCAATGCCACCTTCCCGAGAGTTGACAGGTTGCATGTCTTACTTGAAACCATCACGTTTTTGAACTGCCTCCTGCCAGAGTTGGTGCAAAATGTTGGTCGGAAGGTGCGAAATCGGGTGAAATTGAACTCTGGGGTCGGGGTTTCTCAAAAAAATGATCACGAAATCGCGACTTAAACTTATGCGATAGTAGGAGCGTGTGTTTTATTTACTCAACCCTGCATGCTTTTTGGGCAGAATTTATTTCTTTTGTTCACAAGACTATTTTTGTAGCCGGTACCAATTGTTGTCGAAAGTATTTCATCCATTGCCGAACACTCGACTGGGCCATCGTATATTTGGAAGAATAACACTCGCATTGCACTGCAGCATTACTGCAAAATTCGACACCCCCTCCTGCAGCTCAGAGTTTAAGTGGTGGTTGTATTCGAATTTTCTTTAGATAACTGGGAACTAGACAAGTCCTTTTCCTGAAGATTTCAGCACTTCTAACGCAAATAAATCAAACAAACTTGTAAACCATAATACATCTATGCCCAAATTTTGATGCAACTGCACCAAGACAAGAGCTGCAGCTTTGATCTATTAGTTTGTTAATACTTTTTTAACGCTCCGGCATCTGGGGCGTACTTATTCAAAAACAAAAATTATCAGTCGCCATACAGAAGCGACCACTTAGACAGACAACAGACTACGGCAGCTTTACTTAGGTGGGGGCACCAAATGTATTTCGGTTCTCGGCATTTCGGAGAAGACATCACCTATGGCGGTTTTTTACAGGACCGTCGTACACGCGAAAAACTCGACTTTCCCTACATGCTCGCCAGACGATTTGAGTATCTCGTCTTCAGCGTCTTTGTTTTCGACTCCTTGCGAAAATCGGTGGAAGCACAGTTTACGACAGACGACCCGGGACGGCTCTGGGATGCAAGTTTCCTCATTGAACAAGAAAAACAAACACTGGCTGCATTGAAACGGGATATCTGCGCACCGGTGTATCACGATCCGGTTGTACTGCGCTGTATCCAGGAAAACGGCAGCGAAGACCCAGCAAAATCGGTTTTGGAGACTGATCGGGCTGCGGCTCTTTCCGTTGATCTTGGTAGCGGGTTACAGCTCTTTTTGACTGCGCACATTCCTTGCGGCTTCTCCGAGCAGCTCTTCCAAGGTGTTGTTGCCTATATGGGAGATATTTTCGGGGGCTTTCGCAGCTATGCCGAAGAACTCGTTTTCGGCTTCAACGGGATAGACCTGAAAAGCTCTGATTATTGGATCAAGCACATCAAACATGCTGCATTGGTCATCTATGGCAATGGATATCTTCTAACAAAAAACTCTGCTGCGGAAGCTTTGTTGCAAAGCGGTGAAGACCTGAGGGTCATTGATGGAAGGATCTCAGGACCCGCTGACCTTCTTGCCCGGTTCTCCCCAACAACAAGCGTCGACACATTGGCTGTCCGCGGACTTTTGCGAGGCTCGCCTTCAACCCAGCGGCACATTCTGCATACAGCGACAGGAACGCAGTTTTTGTTAGAGCCGGTGCCTTCATTTTCTGATGAAGACAAACACGACGACCCGGTTCGAAACTACTTCACCAAAAAAATTCTCGTTGCCTCGACTGATAGTCCCATCAACGCGGATCCGTTGCTGATCAAGGCAACCGCCGGTGTGACGTTGCAACAGGCGCGCCTCATACAGCAACTGATCGCCGGCAAGAGCGTCCGGCAGG
The DNA here is from genome assembly GCF_009363435.1 of Labrenzia sp. THAF82. Lineage (GTDB taxonomy): Bacteria > Pseudomonadota > Alphaproteobacteria > Rhizobiales > Stappiaceae > Roseibium > Roseibium porphyridii. Next base: position 31,760 of record NZ_CP045354.1, read on the forward strand.
CCGCCGAGGAAATCGGCATTCGCTACAACACTGCGCGCAATCACATCGCAATGGCGCAGCAAAGACTTGAAGTCAGTTCACAGGCTGAGCTGATCAACGTCGTTCAAAGGGCAATTTCCATCGCCCCGGAACTCGAAATTAAACAATAAAAGTATGGAGTTAGGACAATGCTGAAGTTTCTGGCGTATTTGTTCGCCACTGTGGCTACCATTGCAATGTTTTTCATTGCGACCTTACCTTTGTCCGTAGAGGTGCAGCTGTTTCTCGGGCTGTTCCTACTGCTCGCGATGCAATTTACAAAGGCTATTCCCGGCACTCTTGGGAGGGTCATTTTTCTCTCCCTGGGCGGCATTATCGTTGGCCGCTACGTCTATTGGCGCGTTACTCAAACGGTACCACCAATCGAAAATCTGGCAGACTTCGTGCCCGGCGTTTTGCTTTTGGCCGCCGAGCTTTTCTGCATTCTCATGTTCTTTCTGTCCGCGCTTATCGTGTCGGATCGCTATCAACGGCCACGCAAGGTTCTGACAAGGGATGAAGACGCCCCGAGCGTTGATGTTTTCATTCCAAGTTACAATGAAGATCCCGGCTTGGTGGCCTGCACGATCGCTGCGGCCAAAAACATGGACTATCCGGTGGACAAATTCAGGGTCTTTCTGCTCGATGACGGTGCAACGGACCAGAAACTGAATGCCTACGACCCAGCTGCTGCGCGCGAAGCCCGGGATCGGGCGGAAACACTGAAACGCATTTGCGACGAACTCGGCGCAACTTATCTGGCCCGTGAAAGGAATGAACACGCAAAGGCGGGGAACCTGAACTACGGTTTGTCACGTTCCGAGGGTGATCTGGTTGTGGTCTTTGATGCTGACCATGCACCGGCTCGTGAATTCCTGCGCGAGACAGTGGCCTATTTCTCCGATCCCAAGCTTTTTCTGGTTCAGACACCGCACTTTTTCCTCAATCCCGATCCCGTTGAGCGCAACTTGCGCACCTTCAACTTCATGCCGTCCGAAAACGACATGTTCTACGGCATGATCCAGAAGGGTCTGGACAAATGGGACGCCACGTTCTTCTGCGGATCTGGGGCAGTATTGCGCCGGTCTGCTCTCAATGAGGTCGGCGGGTTCTCCGGCGTCTCGATCACGGAAGACTGCGAAACCGCATTGGAACTGCACTCCCGTGGCTGGAAGAGCGCTTATGTAGACCGTCCAATGATCGCCGGCCTTCAACCAGACACGATTGCTTCCTTCATCGGTCAGCGGTCGCGCTGGTGTCGGGGAATGCTGCAAATACTCCTTCTCAAGAACCCGCTTTTCAAGCCGGGTCTGAACTTCATGCAGCGCGTCGCGTATGTTTCAAGCGCACTTTTTTGGCTGTTTCCCTTTCCGAGGCTCGTCTTCCTGCTGGCACCCTTGCTCTTCATCCTATTCAGCATGAAGATCTACATTGCCTCGCCTCAGGAATTTCTCGCCTATACGCTCACCTATATACTGGCAGTTGTGACCATCCAGTCAGGCCTCTACGGCAAGCTGAGATGGCCCTGGATCTCCGAACTCTATGAGTACATCCAGTCGATCTTCCTGTTCCCGGCAATCATTTCGGTTTTGCTCAATCCCCGTAGCCCGAAATTCAACGTGACCACAAAAGGCGAAACGCTTGAAAAGGAACAACTGTCGGTCCTGGCATGGCCTTATGTCGTCGTGTTTGTGCTGATGCTGGCCACAACAGGTGTGCTGTTTTGGCGCCTTGAAAATGACCCTGGCCAAACAGCTCTCCTGTCCGTGGTGGGCATCTGGCATGTCTTCAACCTGATTGTTACCGGAGCAGCGTTGGGAGCCATTCTGGAACGCAAGGAAGTCAGGACAGCACCTCGTATACGTGTTCAACGCAAAGGCATTTTGAAACTTGGCGAAGATACTGTTCCCGTCACTTTGGTGGAGGCCAACACCAACGGTGTTCTGATGCATTTCGACAAGGTGCCGCATAGCGGAAACATGCTAGGCGAACGGGGGCTCCTGAAGGTGCTTCCAGCTCAAAAACAAGGCCGAAACACCAGTACATCGACAGACATGGGTGACTTTGGCCCGGAAGAAGGCATCAGCGTGAATATTGCTTCTCAACGGGCAAGTTCCACAGGCCTTCTCGTGGGGGCCGGTTACATCGACACAGTTGCCAAGTGTGCCCAGGCGTCGAGCGATCTGGTGTTTGCAGACCTTTCCATTCCAAGAGCACTGCACAACCGGAAACTAACCGGAGCCTCGCCTGTTGGGGGCATGCTCCGGCTTGTGCGCTGGTCGGTACACTACGGCGTACGTATTCCGGTGATCGCAATGTTTTCGCTCCTTGGCAGCGGTGCGCGTCGCAAACCCGCGCGCGTTGAGAACGACCTTCCCGAAACCTTTATGACACCTGCAGAGTGAGGTCCCTCATGATGAAGAATTCAATCGTGTCGACTGGAAGCATGTGTCTGAAATCAGCGCTTCTGGCGGCAGCTGTACTCACAGTTCCCTTGGGAGCAAATGCCCAACAGCTCGATCTGTCTGTTCTGGAAACAAAAAAGGAAGAACGACGCACGATACGCCGACTCACCGCCACGGCAGACCAGATGCGCCTTGAAGGTGAGTTCTCAGAATTGCGTCTTGCCCTCTATGCGCCACGTGACGAGGCTCTGCTTTATCGCAAGCTGCAGGTCGACTATCTGACGGCCGTCTCCGCAGCGCCGGAATATTCCAACCTGAGCGTCATGATCAATGGACAGCTTGTTGGTGACATTGAACTGACCTCCGGCGAGCAGGCTTCTTTGCGTAGCTTCGACCTTCCACCCGGACTGATCGTAGAGGGATTTAATGAAGTCCGCTTTGTTGCAAGACACAAGCACCGGGTCGATTGCACTATCCCGGCAACCTATGAGCTTTGGACGGTGCTCAATCCGGCCAACACTGGGCTTGTCTTCGACCCTGGCCCCGACACTGCACCAAAACTCGTTTCCGGTCTGGAGGTTCTAAGAGCAATTCCCAACGACGTGACGGGATCAACAAACTTCCGACTGGTCCAGCCTGCAAACATGAGCACGTCCAATCTGGATCGGTCTCTCGCCGTGGCACAGACGGTCGCGGTTTTCGGAAAGTACCAGAACCCGAATATCGAGATCCGGCCAGAACCGGGCACAAATGCCGGGATGGACATTATTGTCGGCACGCGCGCGGAACTGTCGAAAGCCGGCTATGCAGTCGGGCGAACCCGGTCCGGAATTCAAGGGCTTGCGCTCATGCGCAATCCGGAGACAGGTCGTCTGTCGCTTTTGATCGCCGCAGACAGTCGACCGGCATTGGATCATGCCATCGCTCAATTCCAAGAGGCACTGGCAAAGCTGCCAACCACCGGCACGAAGCGCGGGATTCAGGTTTTCACGAACAAGTTTGGCTACGAGATAACGCCAGGAATGTCCGTTTCACTTGCAGAACTGGGGGTCAGCAGCCAACGTTTCGACGGTCGTCTCATGCAAAGGGACTTTTCCATCAAATTGCCAGAAGATTATTTCGTTGGCGACTATGGAAAGGCGACATTGAGCCTGGATATTGAAGCTCTTGCGGACCTTTCGAATGCGAACCGGCTTCAGGTGTTTGCAAATGGTGCTGCGCTTGCTTCAGCGGAGTTGACCCGAGACGGGATCACTTCCCGCTCACCGGTGAACATTCCGCTCGGTGGATTTTCGCCGGGTTTCAACGAGCTTCGAATTGAAGTGTCCTCTTTGACCTCCGAGGATGAGGTTTGCGATGTTTCATCGCTCAACGGACCAGATCGTTTGGCCTTCGAGGCAAGCACCTCCACGATTGAATTTGACTCTCTGGCCAGAATGCGTGTCACGCCAAGCGTCTCACCGGGTAATCTGCTGCCTCAAAGCACTGCGGATAATCGGCCGACTTACATTCAGGTGCCGTCAAATGACCGCAGCAGCCTCGAAGCCGCTGCACAACTTGCCGTCGCGACAGCAGCAATCAACCAGACTGTCCAGCCTGTCTCAATTGTCCTAGGCGCCGGCGACGTCGGTTCACAGCCAGGCTTGATCGTGGCACCTGTCAATCGTCTTTCCGGCCCGGCAAAGCAAGCATATACGGACACACTTCAAGATACCCGTCGCAGCGCCGCTCGTGGCCATGTCGCAAATTTCTTGGGCCTTGAAACTCCTGATGCAAATGAGCCGGGCCTTTGGGCTGATCTGAGAAGATATGCCAACTCGGCCTGGCGCAACATGGGCTTCAAATTAGGTTCTGAATTCCAGGCACAGCAAAGCTTCAAGCTTGAAAAGAACGATGTTCTCTTCTCACAGCGCACCACCGATCTCTCATCGCAAGAGAGTTGGGTTGCGTTTTTTGGAGCACCTGTGAAGCAGGACGTTTGGACCGTCGTGACGGGATTGACGGGCGACGATGTCAAGTCCGGAGTTGACACGCTTCTTCGGGAAGGCAGATTGGCCTGGCTCGGCGGTGACACGTCGCTTTACAAAACGTCTGACAACACCGTTTTGTCCGACCGTTTCTCAGAAGCGAACTATTTTGCATCGCTCGCCAATCCTTCCGAACTCAGAAACAGCCGCTTGGTTGTTGCCGGTGTGATTTCACACAACATGCTCGACTTTGTTGTTTTCATGGTGCTGTTCGGCGTCGTTCTGGCGTTCAGCTACTATGTTGCGCTCAGAAAATCAGGGCGTTGAGATGTTGAAAACGCTCATTTCGGCACTGCTTGCACTTGTTGTTGTCTCAAGCGGTGCCGTCTCCGAACCGGTGTTCGGAGACGGTGCTCGCGAGAAAGATGCCCTATCGCTGTGGCTGCGTTCAGCATGGCGTGACTACAAGAGCCGCTTCGTCACGGATGCTGGTGCTGTCATTGACGACGCCAACAAGGGCATCAGTCACAGTGAAAGCCAGGGCTACGGTATGGTTCTGGCTGTTGCGGCTGACGATCTTGACGCATTTCGGCTCATTCGTGACTACACGTTTGAAACGCTTCAGGTCCGGAACGACAGCCTTTTCGCCTGGAAAGTCGAACACACGGACCAAGGTCCCAGCATTGCGGATATGAACAATGCAACGGACGGGGATCTGCTCGTTGCTTGGGCGCTTTTAGAAGCCTACAAGCAGTGGAACGATCCTGAAAACCTAGCCTCGGCACGGAAAATCCTGCGGGACGTTGCCACTCTTCTCGTACACGAAACAGGCCTAGGTCCGGTTCTTTTGCCCGGTGCGAAGGGGTTTGTTGACGAGGATGGAAAGACCTTGACGGTCAACCCATCCTATTGGGTGTTTCCCGCCCTGGAGAGCATTGCCCAATTCGACAGATCGGCCAATTGGGCAGAAATCGCTGTTGTCGGCGAGGAAATTCTGGATCTTTCCCAAAGGGCCCCCACCTACCTTCCGCCAGACTGGGTTGACATCAGCGGTTTCAAACTCGTGCCTTCTGACAAATTCCCGCCGGAGTTCGGGTACAATGCCGTTCGCATTCCGCTTTATCTCGCGTTTTCCAACAATGCATTTCGCGAGAAGAAAGCAGCCGATTTTTCAACACTGCACGGTTTCAGCAATCCAGAAGGGCCGGCGGTCACTCATGTTGTGACCGGCGCGATACAGTCGACAATGAGTGAGACCGGATTTCGATCCATCGCCGCATTGTCGCGCTGTATCGACACCTCTGAACCCTTTCCGACCTCACTGCTGCAGTTCGGATCAGACTCTTATTACTCCTCAACACTTCAAATTTTTACAGTTCTCGCACTTGCAGAGAGGAACCCAAAATGTCTTTCTCCAGAATGGTGATTGCTACCCTTGCGCTAACGCTCGCCACAAAGGGCGTCGATGCGCAATCCGCACCGTGGGAAGCCGCGCCGAGCCAAACGCCCGGAAGCCTTCCCCTAACGCTCAATCTGCAAAGCGACAATCAACCTAAAGCGCAACCGGCGAGCGTTTCACCCTTTTCACTCACAGTTGACCAGGCCTCTGTGCCTTCGAACGGGCAGGCCATCGTCACCGCTGAGCCGGAGGTGGATGAGTCCGCGCTACGCTACTATGCCAAGAATGGTGAAATCGGACGTGTCTCGGCGGAAATCAAGAGGCTCAAGAGCCTTCACCCTGAATGGGAACCACCGGAGAATATCTTCGACACCAATCGGATCGAAGTAAACGAGCAACCTCTTTGGGATCTGTTTGCTGCCAAAAAAACGCAGGCACTCTATGCCAAGATCCGAGAGTACATAAAGCTGTATCCTGGTTATGAACCCTCCCCTGAACTGCGCCGACAAATTGTCAACGCAGAGGTGCGCAAGTCACTGATCCTGGCGTCAAACAACGAAAACAATGGAGAAGTGATCAGACTTGCAGTGGAGAACCCTGACCTGCTCGTATGCCGCGAGATCGATGTCATCTGGCGGACCGCCAAAGCGCTGTTGAGCGCCGGTCAGGAGCTGAAGGCCCTTGAGGCCTACAAGTACATTCTGGCCAATTGCAGCGATGAACAAGAACGCATCGCCACAGTTCAAAAAGCAGCTGAACTGTTGCCGCGCAATGCCGTCGAGCAACTGGTACAGATGGGCAGAACCCGACTAGATGGGCAATCGGAGTTCAATCAGGTTTATCTGAACATTTTGCGCGGAGAAATTGGCAACGGAGCAGCAGACATCACTGCGCTCGTTGACACCTCTGACCTGGAGGCGCTCGGCCGCGCGGCCAAATCGCTCAAGAACCCGGAAGATGCTGAACTTCTCGGCTGGTACTTCTATTCCAGAGAAGACTACAAAATCGCCGAAACCTGGTTCCGCACCGCCCACAAGATGAAGCCCACGGTCAAATCCATTGAAGGAATAGTGGTTTCTCTCAAGGAGGCTGGGAGCTACGAGGAAGCGGAAGAGTTGGCCTACAAAAACCGCAGGAGAGATCCTCTCATCCTCAAGGCCTACCTTGAAGTGGTTGCGATTGCGCTTATAGAGGGATACGGCGAGGAAATGGAATTCAAGCGGCTTTCACGCTTTGCCAACGTTATCCAGGATGCTGAATCGCCAATTGCCGCACAGGTTCTCGGTTGGCACTTCTATGAGATGCACGAATTCGAAGAAGCGGAAATCTGGTTCGACAAGTCGATGCAGTACCAGCCCAATGAAGCAGCGGTGCTTGGCCTTGTTGTCGTCGCCCAGCGCACGAAGCAAAAAAACCGTGAACGGCAGCTTGTTGCTGAATGGTCGGGTGACTTTCCTGCACTCAGAACAGTTGCCACCAAAAGCAGTAAATCAACCGTAGTAACCAGCCGAAAGAAACGGCCAACGGCGTCCCGTTCAAACTCTGCTATCCGTTCTGCGGAACGTGAAATGGGTGATGGTGATTGGCGCGGTGCGCTCACCTATCTTGAAAGAAACGCAGCCGGCGGCAGGGAAAGCCGCAAGGCAAAGCTCATGCGAGCCTGGTCGCTATATCACACCGGCAAGAGCAAGGAAGCTCACAGGCTCTTTGCTGAGGCAGACAAGGCGCGGTCCACAAAAGAGACACGGCAAGGCAAATGGTTCTCCGAAAAGAAGATGTACAAGTACCAGTAGGTACTGACTGCTTCCCTGCGCCTGCCAACTCCTCCCCGGGTATTGCTACCCGGGGACTTTCTACTTCAAGGAAGCGCTTTTCAAAAACTCATCTGCGGCATCTTCGATGCAACACTGATCGCGCACAATAATGTCCGCGCAGTATTCAGGCGGCTCTTCAATCTGCCCTTAAGTTCAACAAGTTGTTGATTGCCTATCATTCGGTTTACATTAAAAAGAAATAGGTTGCTTGCTTTATGGCAAAGGTCGGTGCAACCCTTCCATCATAGTGGAACCGAAAGCGTTCTATCGGTCAAACAGCAGGGGCCGGTCAAAGGCAGATCATGACCCAGAACAACGCAGGGGATCTTGGGATACAAAAGGGGGAGCGCCGCCAGCTCACTGCCCTCTTCTATGATCTGGTTGGTTCGACATCCATGGTCACGAATATGGACCTGGAAGACTACCGGGAAGTGCAGCAGGCGCTGCACCAGGCTGCCCACCATGCCATCGCAGGGCATGGCGGCCATCTCGATCTTTTGATGGGCGATGGCGGTTCGGCCTATTTCGGCTATCCGATTGCAGACGAAGATGCGCCTCAACGCGCCGTGGCTGCGGGTCTCGCGATCCTGAAAGAGCGTGCTGACATCCAAAAACGCTTTGATTGCGATATTCAGGTCAGGGTTGGTGTCGCCACGGGACCAGCTGTTTCAGGACCCGCGGGAAGCGGGGCGCTGGCGGACCGGGAGGAAATCATCGGCATTGCGCCCACGCTTGCCGCCCGCATTCAAGGCATCGCACAAGTTGGGACCGTAGCCGTTTCAAACGCCACCTACCGGGCAACGCGGCGCATCTACCATTATGAAAGTCTCGGTGCCCATTCCCTGAAGGGGTTCGATCAACCGCAAAGCCTCTGGCAACCTCTTGGGCGCCGCGAGACAGTTGACCGGTTTGAGAAACTTCGGGACGCCGGACAACCATTTCTGGCAAGACGAGATGAGCTGGAGGAAGCGACCGACCGGTGGCAACAAGCTTCCCACGGCGAGGGCCAGGTGCTCTACGTTCATGGCGAACCCGGGATTGGAAAGTCCCGGCTGTCGTTTCAGGTTGCACAGCAGGCCCGGGATGAAGGAGCACATCTTCTGGATTTCCAGTGCGAACCTGAGTGCCGTGACATCCCGTTTTCGCCCTTTGTTAAAAGTCTGCGTGCTGAAATCAGAAGGTACGACCCTTCCTTTGATTTCGAAACGCCTTCAGCTGAGGCCATTGCAGACGTTCTGTCCCTTCCAGGAAATCAGTCGCCAGAGTTTTATAAAGCACTTGCGTTTCTGCTGTCGCCTTCACCACAGCAAGATGACGCTGACCCGCATCCTGCCTCTTCTGTCGACACGCTGGTTGATGCAGTTATGGCCATTGCCAGTGCAAAGCCCTGTGTCATCAAACTTGAAGACCTGCACTGGGCCGACAGCCAGACGATTGAGGTGCTGGAACACCTCCTCGACCGGATTGCATCAGCTCCGGTCTTCATCGTGGTGACATCGCGCGAGCGGCCCGAACCTAGGTGGACCGAACTTCCTCACTTTTCCAAGCTGCGCCTGTCGCGACTGGGTGAAGACAGCATCATTGAATTGATCGGAAACGTTGCAGGGGCTGCAGCATTGTCACCGCGCCTGGCCCACGCCATTGCTGCGCGTTGTGAGGGCGTACCCTTGTTTGCCGAAGAACTGACGCGCTTCGTGGTAGACCGCGGCGCGGAAAAAATGTCGGACGAGAGTGCCTGGGAGTCCCTCTTTGATTCAGAAGAGACCGCCAGCCTTCAAGATCTGCTGGCTGCGCGGCTAGCAGCGTTGGGCAAAGCCAAGATCGTCGCCCAGGCCGCAAGCGTGATCGGCAGAAGTTTCAATATTCTGACGCTTGTTGCTCTGCTGGCATCTACCGGCACACCGGCTTCTGCGGACGAAAGCCTCAACCAGCTCATGGCGGGCGGTTTCATCGAAAAGCATTCAAACGAGGCGGAACCGGCATACCGTTTCCGGCACATGTTGCTGCAGCAGGCCGCATATGCCGGACTGTTGCGCGCGAACCGGCGCACATTGCACACAGCCCTCTACAGAATTGCGACAGGTAACGAAGCCAGCGGGCAACCGTTTACCAGTGCCGAGCTTGCGGTTCACGCAGAGCAAGCCAGAATGCCCGTCGCGGCAGCCCGGCACTACATTGACGCTGCCCGATCTGCATCTTCCCAGTCTGCACTCAAGGAAGCGCGAACACATTTGACCCGTGCCCGCTCAATTGCCGAAAAGATCAGTGACAAGGCCGTTGCCGCTGAGCTTGAGCTGGAAATCGTCAAACTGCTCGGTCCAGTTGTTGCCACGATGGATGGAACCGGTTCGGAGGAAGCATCAGCTCTCTACCAACGCGGCGTGGAGCTTTTGCATGAAACGCCCGAGACCCATCGTGCGACCGGGTTTCCGCTCTATTGGGGTTGGTGGTTCACAGCCGCAAATTTCAAGGAACAACGCGAACGGGCTGAAACCATTCTGAGCGATCTGACGGGTGTCAACGACAAGGAAATCGAGCTACAGGCCCACCATTGCCGATGGGCTACCGCGTTCAATCTTGGCAATCACAATGATTGCCTGGAGGCCATATCCAAAGGGCTTGATCTTTATAGCGAAGATGAAGCGCTGGAACACAGAACCCGATATGGTGGCCACGATGCCCGAGTTTGTGGTCTCGGCGAAAAAGCCTTGTCCTCCTGGTTCATTGGGCAAACGGAATCTGCCGTTTCTCATATGGAACAATCGGACGCCTGGGCCAGGCACATTGACCATGTCGGCAGCAACTGTCACGCGCTTGATATCGGCATCATGCTTCATCGTTACAGGGGTGATGTCGACCGGGTGGCAAGTCTTGCAAGGCGTATGAAAACAGCAGCCGTGGAGCACGACCTCAAATCACTGGAGGCCAAGAGCCTGATCTTTGCAGGCTGGTCACAGGGAATGTCGGGAGACCCCGAACGTGGTCGCGCCAACCTGACAGAAGGTTTGTCCATTCAACAGGAAATCGGCACGGAAGAAGATTTTCCCGTTTATCTTGAGATGGCAGGCGAACTCGACGCAATGCTGGGCCGGTTTGACAACGGCTTGGCCGTTTTGAGCTCCGCGATTGAACGCGCTGAAGCAACGGGCCATGCCTTCTGGCTTGCGGAACTCTACAGGCGCCGCGCCCGCCTTGGTGCCAGAGCCGGATCGGGAGCAGACCAGATTCTGACAGACCTCGCCAAGGCCGAAGATGTCGCCTTGAATCAGAATGCAAAAGTACTGGTCTTACGGGCCCTCGCAGACTTGGTGATGCTGCAGCCTGACAAAGCAACACCAGGACATTTGGAGCGGGCGCGGCGCATTCTGCAGGAATTGGAACAAGGTAGCGAAAAAGCTCGCATATCCGCCCTTTTGGCGAGCCGCCTGAGCTGATGGGATGGATGCAGTCAGCCCAAATCTGGAACTGTTTGACGAAATCAGCGCGATATGCCGCAATTCGCCGACTTCGAAGCTCTCGCGGCGCTTTAGCGCTGACGAGTACCTCTCCCGTTTAAAGCCTCATCTGACGTCCTTCGGCATTTCGCGGCTGGCAGACGTCACCGGTCTTGATCGTATTGGCGTTCCGGTTGTCCAGGCCGTCCGACCGTTGGCGCGATCGAACGCCGTCAACCAGGGCAAAGGTTTGACCCTTGCGGAGGCTGCCGTCAGCGCAATCATCGAAGCTCTTGAAACCTTTGCCTGCGAATCGCCTGATCAAATCGGTGACAGAGCTTCTCCAAACGAGATTTATGGGCACGCGGCAATCCACAAGCTTTCCTGTCACTTACCGCCAAAGGTGGCTGAAGAGTGGATGGAGAACCCAATTGCGTTTATGCGCGGAATTGAACCGATGTCGCAGGATATCGTCAGCGTGCCCGCTGCCCTGATCAGTACGGATTATACGCCATCCTCATCTCATGCAGTGTCGCCTTTCGTCCGCACCACGACCGGACTGGGGGGTGGCGGAAGTCTGGAGGAAGCAATTCAGCATGGGTTCCTCGAGGTTCTGGAGCGGATAAGCACCGAAAGAGCCATGACAACGCATGGGTTTTTTGAAAAAAACCGCATTGCGCCCGACACGAATGTCGACGCCGGCACAGACGAGCTCATTATGCAGGTTCAAGATGCCGGTCTGTTGTTTGCTGCCTATGAGTGCCCACCGGTTGGGCGCTTTCCCGTCGTCTGGGTCAGACTTCTCGATGAACGTGCCTCAGCAACTTCTCTTCCATTTGCCGCGGACGGTTTTGCCTGCCGCCCCACCTTCAGCGGAGCACTGCGAGCAGCGCTTTTGGAAAGCATTCAGACACGCGCGTCAGTGATATCAGGCTCCCGCGAAGACATAACCCGCCGTTCCTATCCAAGAAATCACGATGATCAACTGATCGCCTTCGAACGGCGGCAAATGAGTAAGACGCCTGCCAATCGTCCATCATTTGCCGGGAACAATTCAGCAGTGAGTGTGAAGGATTTTACCGAAGCGCTGGCAGAGGCAGGTTTGACCTCGGCCATTGTGCCCGTCCTTGCTCTTGAAGACGTTCCGCTGTTCATCGTCCGGGTGGTGCCGCTGGTCGGCCAGCGTAGGAGGGCATGATGCTGGCTAAGCGTCCTCTCGTCGTTTTCATCGGCCCGAGTTTGCCCCCCGAAGGCCTTCCTGAGGCACTCCAGGCCGATATACGGCCACCGGCAGCCCAGGGAGACATTGCTGCCGTATCGCTTGAGGCAAAGGACTGCGTCATTGCTCTGATCGACGGTGTCTTTCAAGGAGCTCCGGCAGTCAGACACAAAGAGATCCTCTGGGCGATCGATCGCGGCGCCACCATTTTTGGTGCGGCCAGCATGGGCGCTCTCAGAGCCGCTGAATTATCGAGCTTTGGGATGCACGGTCGAGGGCTCATCTATCGGTGGTTCCGGCGAAATGCCCTTGCACCTGATGACGCTGTCGCGGTCCTTCACACGCCAGAAGAACTCGGTGCTGTCGCAATCACCGATTCCCTTTTCGATTTGCGCATTCGTTTCAAGCAATTGCGAAAGGAAGGCCAAATCACAGCGTGTCAGGAAAGCGCTCTGGTGACTGCGGCTTTTCAGCTTCACTACACGGAACGGCACCTGAAAGCCGTGTTGGCTGCCGCTCGGGATAATGGGGCGAACATTTCGATTTCAGATCTGGCGAAGCCCGATTGCACTCAGAAGCAACTTGATGCGCAACTTCTACTAGATGAGCTCACCGATCGCCAGAAATCCGGCCTCTGGCCTCTTCCCACACCTGCAGCGGCGTTCGTGCCAACAGACGCGTTTCTGCAGGATCTCGCAGACGCGGGATTTTCATTGGACAGCTTCTCAGGTGCTTGATAGTCTTTTAATAATTCCCCTGCGGAAGGTTCAAACAGCACGCCAAAAACATCTTTTTTGATGCTGTGCGGGAAGTGGAGAAACGATTTAGGCGCGCGCGCAACAAGAGATTGTGACCAACACCGGTTTCCAGGCCGGTTGTAAAAATACCGGATTTCAGAGGTTGAATTGAGTATCTATCTCGACCAGGAAACCATCTCACCTGAAACGGGCCGTCTCGGCACCCGGTTTCTTCTCTATCCGCAGGTGCCGCACCTGGCCGGTTATGAAAAACCGGAAACCGTCTGGATCAGCACGTCGCCGAACGAGATTCAGCCAGGACCGGCTGACCGCCGCATGTATGTGGCAGATCCGCTTTTTGAAAAGCCTGTTTACGAGTATCCCTTCCAGCCTCCGTTTACGGGCGAACAACACCCGCCGGCAGAAGCGGGGCCAGACGGACATTTCGATCATCTGGACCCATCAAGCCGCCAATTTGTCTGCGCCCATGTGTTTGCTTCACTCAGGCGCGTGCTCGACATCTGGGAAAGCTATCTCGGGCATGAGGTTGTTTGGCATTTCTCGCAAACCTATGAACGGCTTGAGATCATTCCATTCGTAAATTGGAATAATGCCCAGTCGGGATATGGCTACATGGAGTTCGGTACCGAGTTGAGTGACCGGGAAACGGTCTATCCATATGCCTTGAACTTCGACGTCATCGCGCATGAATTCGGTCATGCGCTCATTTTTGCGGAAATGGGGACACCCGTCGGCGGGAACGCCAACCGTGAATATTTCGGTTATCACGAGAGCGTATCGGACCTGATCGCACTCATTTCGCTTCTTCATTTCGACAGCGTGCTCGACCGGCTGCTGCGCTCGACCCGCGGCAACCTTCTGACCATGAACGAACTAAACCGGATAGCGGAGTTGTCCGGTGACCGACAGATTCGGACTGCCAGCAACGACCGGAAAATGAGCACCGTCACAGACGCCGTGCACGATCTGTCTAAGCCCTTTACCGGCGCGATATTTGATACCCTTGTAGAGATCTATCACCACAATGCCGTAGACGGAAACCTGGTCGATCTCCCGGAAAGCATATCGCATGACCGGCTGTTCGAGCTCGGCCATCATGAAATCGAGCTGATTGGACACCGGTTTGCCGATGCCTTCAACGCACGTGAATTTTTGCTGAAATCCGCGCTTGCAAATGCGCGAGACCTCATGGGATCCGCAATCGCACGATCCTGGAGCGCACTCAATCCCGACACACTCAACTATGCACTGGCCGGCGCTGCTATTGCCGACCAGTTGGATGCGCTTGGCAATTCTGCTGCCGGGGACATCTTGATGGAAAACCTGGCATGGCGGGAAATTCTGGTGAGAACCTGACATGCCGTCGACAACCTGAATTCCCAAAGGGGGGAAGATAAATGAGCGATCAACTGCCGACCATCCTATCCATACCGCCGTATGATCCTGCGGAAATTATTCTCATTGGAAGCAACATTGCCGGCAGCGGCAGCAAGACGGTGGCCGAGGTCAAGATCGAGTCCGGCGGCAGCCCGGATAGCCGGCTGACCATCCAGTTGATGGACACGGGCGCTGATCAGCAGATCGCATTGATCCGGGCCTATGTTTATGAAGGCAACTATTACGAGTTGCCGAAGCCTAAAATCATGGTGGTCACGGGTGACGCAACCGATATCCCAGGCGACTACGTTCCCAAAAACCGCAAGCTTCAGTTCTGGCGTATGAACAAGCTCAACAGAACGACGGAAATCTCGGTAGAAGACGGATTGCTTGAAACACTTGTTCTGGAAGCCAACATGCCTGGTCGAAGGTCGCCAAATTCCTATGCCGCCAACATGCAAATGGCGCATAAATCTGGAAGGCTGACGTCATAAGCCCTGCCCTTTAGACACGAATTGCCAAATCGCGCTGAGGTCATCGCAGAAAGCCCAAAGGGCATGGCTACCGATGGCTATTCGGCAATCAAGATAGCAATGCCAAAAACGTCTTCTGGCAGGTGCGTGTGCTCTTTGACGCTGACACTACAGCCCGCACCAGCCCAGAAGCATTGAGAACGAGGAGGATCAAGTCGCGATGTCCGATGACAAAAAGCCTTTTTGCGGAACCTATGAAGTCGGTCAGATCAGGATCACGGCACTCGACGGCCAGGAAAGCCTTGCCAAAGGCGTTGTGCCAGGCGAGATGACTGTGACGTCGGCTGAATTCTCCTATGTACCCAACACGCCTGACGAAACCGCTCTCGACGTTTCCATCGAGGAGTTTGCGACCTTCAACAGCTCTGGTGACAGGATCGTTCATATCGAGGACCTGAAGCTGCTCTTACAAAGCGACACCAGCTATTGGGCAACTGAAGACGTCAAAACAGCCTTCACAGTCGAAGACGCTTTCGAAATGTCCGTCAAAATGCGTGCAGATAAGTTGTCTCTAGCCCCAGGCCGTCTCTACGTCCGTTTCCATTGCGAAAAAGGCAGCGAGGCGTAAGAACGCTCACCAGGGCGGACGGAAACTGACCGGTGTTGCACTACGCTCCGTCGGTCAAATGCCCGGACTGCTGTCAGGAAATCGTCAGTTCGAGCGCGGGGTGCAGGCGTTGAAGGTTGCGGAGGGACTTGGATTGCCAGGGGATGCTCTTGGAGCCAAGAACGCGGACGCCGACTTCCGGTTGTTTCCGGATCTCGATTGTGAATTTCGCAAAGAGGTTGATGCCGGAACTGTTCAAGAACTCAAGACCGGTCAGATCAAGCGTGATGAGATCGGGTTTGGACCCGAGTACGGAGTTCATGATTTCAAGTATCGGCGCATAGGCTTCCGTGCCTGAAAGCCGCATGGTGCCTTCATAGTGGATGGACGCACCTTCAGTCCAAACGCGGTAATCGTTGGTGCTGATTTCCATGTTGGTATCTTCCTTTGGAATAAGTCAGCGATCAGGAAAGTCGCAATGAGGCAAACGTAGTCAGCTTTACGCCTTCACTTACATGCTCGCGGTGGAAAGACCAGCCCAATTTGGCTTCGTAATCGCTCATGAGCGTAAGCAGGCCCAGGCCTGAGCCGGTCGAGTCGGGATTGAGGGCATTTTCTTCGATTTTCTCCAACAAGAGCTCACCGGGTTCGCGCTCCAGAAGTTCGCGCAGAAGCTCCTGGAAACGAGACGCGGTTTCTTTGTCGATCTTGTTGATAATTTGAATCTCAAACGTTTCACCCTGGAGGCTGCTGTCGATGGCAATGTCACCGCCATATCGAAATTTGACCGCGTTCTCGAGGATCTCGTTGATCATGTAGCTGATGCTGTGGCGTGCATCGACCGGATCAACTTCTCCGGGGCATGCCCGGCTGAAATACTCGCCAATGAAATCCGATGTCACGCCGCAATGATGCCAGCTGAGTTCCAATGGCTCGGCCATCAGCGTCAGGCAAAACCGCGTCGCGTCGCCACCGTTTGAAGAGTGAGTATGTCCAAAATCTTCAGCCATGACCTACCTGTGCTTCAAAACCACGAGCGTGATATCGTCAAACACCTTGTATTCCCCGATATGCATCTTGACGTCATCGATGACGGCTTCAGCGATGCCCTTGGCCGATTTGTGGCGATTGCTGTGGGCACTGTCGCTCAACCGGTCCAGGCCAAACATGTTTCCGGCCGCGTTTTCAGCTTCCGTGATACCATCGGTGTGAAGGATCAGAATATCGTCCGGACCGAAACTCAAATCCAATGTTGCGACAAATGCGGAGATATCTGCTTCCAAACCGACCGGGAACCCGAGATCCATAGTGTCAATGCGTTCGGTCTCGCCGGTTGATCGGATGATCAGCACTTCTTCATGCTGACCGGACAACGTCACCTTGCCATCAACGTAGTCGACAAATGCAAGGGTCAGATGTTTGTCGGATTTGGTCCGCGTGATGTTCTTGTAGACGGCCCGGTTGAGCACATCCAGAAACGCGATCGGATCCTTGTCACCCTTTTCCTGCAAGGCGCGGGCAACTGACTGAACCATCAGCATCAGCACGCCACTCTCCAAGCCGTGGCCGGTCACATCGCCGATACCCACCTTGATGTGTTCACCATCAAAGAGAACATCGTAGTAATCGCCGCCCACCTCATCGGCCGGTTCCATGAAGGCGGCAATCTCGATTTGCGGAATGATCTCGAGCTCGCTGCGACGTGGCAGCACCATCTCCTGAATGCGTTTGGCGACATCCAGTTCTGCGCCCAGACGCACATTCTCCGACTTGAGCCGCTTGTTAAGCGCACCAATTTCCTTGTTCGCGGTTTCGAGCTTTTTCGTTCGCTCCTCAACCAGGTTCTCAAGGTTTTCGGTATGGAAACTGATTTCTTCGGCCATGCGGTTGAACGCAAGACCGGCAGCTGCCACCTCATCGCGGGTCGGGATATCAACCCGGACGGAATAGTCCTTGTTCTGCAGCGCACGTGCTGCGCCGGCCAGCTGTGACAGGCCTTTGGTGATCCGACCGGAAATGGCGTAAACGGCAACAGTCACGATTACCAGACTGATCAGAAGCGCCGCGATCTGCCAATAAACGATCCGCTCCGTCGCCTCGGACAATTCATGCTGTACAGCCGTCAACGGTGCATAGATTTCGTCCTTGGCAACCATGAAGCCAAGGGTCAGATTTTCAGAGACAATCGTTTCGCCATTCCAAAGATTGATGGGCGAGAGTTCCTTCAGAACAACGATATATCCTTCACCCGTTTCTTCGTTGAAATCGCCATCGCCGCCGAGCGTTATGGAATCGATTACCGTGCCTGTATTGTGCGGCAGTTCAAGATTTGCGACCTCGGGGAAACGGCTCTTCCCGAGGAGCCGATCGATCCCGGTCACGCCCTGACCTTCACCACCTACAGAGACAAGACCAAGCGTTTCGGCACCGGCCTCACTCACGGCAATGACGTTTCCTGCCGACGACGTAAGAAAGCCGAACCCGGTCTCAGCGATCTTTACATTCTCAACCAGATTGGAGAGCTGATCGAGCGTGATGTCGACAGCCGCCATGCCAGCGACATCCGAACGGTCTGCTGTCCAGAGCGGGTAAAAGAAGCTGACTATGCGAGCGCCGGTGATCGCATCGATATATGGATCCGTGCCAACGATATCGCGGTCAACCGGCCGATTGGCCGGGTCCTTGATCCAGCTTTGCCAGCCTTCATAGACGCCAGGAAAGAAGAAATCCCAGAAGTTGTCTTCGTTGTGGCCGGGATAAAGCTTGTCGAATGTCTGCGCCTGATCCGTATAAGGCGTCGTGCGCATGATCGGCTTGTCTTTCGGGCCGACATAATACATCTGCAGTTTCGGCGACCCGGTCTTCAGGATACCGGGTGCAATCAGGTTGAAAGCGGAGCTGTCAGAAATCTGTGCCTCGACCTCAGGCAGCGGATTGCCCTCGTCGTCCAGCAGATACCCCCAGACACTGACAACGGATTCCCCCGGTGAATTCTGTGACCAGCCGGCTTGCGGATTAAAAACAAGTTTGTCGCCAAGCTTGGGGTCTGCTTCGACAGTCCTGCCGACATTGGTGCCGGTCTGAGGATTGTCAATCAACGTCTGCATGGCACCGCCAAGCGCTTCAACTTCGGAAAAAACCTGATCGAGCAGCAGATCGGTTCTGAGCGCCGTCGTGTCGATATATGTCCTCAGGTACTCTTCCGTCGCGCTGGTGAGACCGGTCGCGACCTTCTCGGTCGCGTCGTTGGACAAACGTTGCACATTCCAGATGGCAACGCCGCCGGCCAGCATGAGATCGAACAGAACCGCCGCACCGACGACCGCAATGAATTTGGCCCGAAAACTGTGCCTCGAAAACCGGCCAACTGATTGCCCGTCCTGCGGCTCCGGAGTTTCGGTCCCTACATGCGTGACACTCATTTTGGTTTCCGTCCCGATGCGACCCAAATCGGCCAGCCTGCATATCCTCGTGGATGCTTGGCCGCGAAGATATGGTCCTGGAAACCCTGCCTGAATTCGCGGATCTGCTCTTCACTGTCACCACGCTCGACAGCCATCTTGCCGGCGTAGACATCTTCCCAGGACTGGATAATGTCGGCGAAATCCTGGGGATCGCCGTCCAGGTTGCTCACCATGAATGATTCCATCTGAATGTCTTCAAGGCCTGCATCGATCAGGTACCGCCGGCTCTTGGGGCCAAGTTCGATATCCATGTTGAAATGGGCCCAAAGCCGCGCAACTTCATTGTAGGTGCGCTGGATTGATTCCGACCTCGGCTCACCCAGACAATGGGAGTTTTTCTCGTTGGTGATGTAGATGCGGCCGCCCGGCTTGCAGATACGCAGCAGCTCCTGAAGGATCAGTTCAGGCCGATCGAACACCTGAAGGGAATGGCGGCAGGTGACGAAGTCGAACTGGTCGCTTTCCAGCAGCATTTCGGACGCATCACCAAACACATAGTCGATGCCGCGAATGCCGAAATCCGTCGCGACCTTGCGCGCATAGTCGAGACTGGACCGACTGTGATCCAGAGCCACCAGCCGATCGGGCTGAAATTCCTTTTGCAAGAGAACCGCGAAATCCCCGATACCGCAGCAGATGTCTGCCACCTGCAATCCGGGTTCCAGGCCATGGCGCTGCAAGATGGCCCGTTCATGGCGCCATGTCAGTTTGGTCTGCGTGCGCAAAATCGGGATAAAGCCACCCTCTTCAAGGAATGTCTGGCCTGGATAAAACTCGTTATCGTATTCCCCGACGGTGATATTTTCGGACATGGTCTCAAGCACCGCGAATTTGCGGGTGGCCCAACCGACCACGCTCGAGGTTGTCACGTGAACTTTCAGATCGCTGCGCCCGCGCACCAGGTCCAGAATCTTGCCGGCGAAGGCATGAAAAGCGACATTGTTCATGCGCACCAAGCGGCGAACATTGACATAGAAGCGCCCACTGACGCTGGAAACGGAGCTTTCAAGCGCGGAAATGCAGCTGTTCATTTCCTCGCTGCGCTGCGGCCTCAAGCTGCCGTGCAATGAAAATTCCTGGTCGTTTTCGTTGAAGTTCCACTGAAACCCTTGCGAAATACTGTCAGCAATCATTCTGTTTCGTCCTCAAGCGCCAATTCAGCGACCAGACACATGCGACCATTTTCAAGCCTGTCGATTGTCAAACGCGCACCGTAGTCGACGCCCAGCTCCAGCAGCCCCAGGCCAGCATCCGGTTCGTCTTCTGTGAACAATGCTTCCAGATAAAGGGCTTCCGCATCCGAGGCCTGCACCTTTTCGATAGCCTTCCGGTAAGTCTCGAATGTTGGTTGATCTGCAGGAAAGGTCAGCTCTATCCGATCGTGGTTGCCCTGGCGGTGCACGGCGCATTCAAGCTTGCCGTCTTCTCCATGAACGCGAAATACAGTTTCCAGGAGTTCGTTCAACGCGGATGAATAAAGATTTGAAAAAAGCAGCGAATCCAGCCGATTGTGGCTGACCATTCGAGCCAGATACCCCGACATCAGATCGCAATGCGCCCAGTCAGAGCAAAAATCCTTGATATCCAAATCCATATGGAGCATCTGCGGCACGTCGGAATTCAATGACATGCCTTCAGAAGTCGCCTGCATTTCTATTCCCCCGTTGGCATAGTCCCTTGCACCCTTATGCGGAGTGTTCGCTGTTTTACACTTTGCACGGAAAAACGCTCTGGTGACACGTGTGTCATCAGTAATTCACTTATTTAATAATAGGGTTTCGCTCATTGTCGGCGATATGGCAACAGCAATCGCGTGGAAGGTTTCATGAATTCACGAGGTTAAGCCTTTTTGGTTTTCTCCCAAGGTTCCAAGTTGCTGCTTCGCGTGTCATCATCAAACCGGAAAACAAGAAAACCCGCCCGGAATTATCCGGACGGGCTCAATCGGGTCAACCCGAACAGTGTGTCAGCAACTTACTTGTAGTCGTACTGACCGTCTTTCCACTCATACCAGACATAACCAGGCAGAGAGACGTCGCCTTTGTCGTCGAAGGACAGGTCGCCGAGAACGGTTGCGAAATCACCAGCGTTCAGAGCACCAACGACAGCATCATAGTCCGTGGACTTTGCAGTCGTTGCAGCAGCCGCCCATGCCTGGATCGCCGCATAGGTGTAAAGAGAGTAGCCTTCTGCGGTTTTGCCGGCATCTTCAAGCGATTTCACGACGGGTGCCGCAATCGGGTTCTTGCGTGGGTCCGGAGAGAAGGTCATCAATGTGCCTTCGCCGGCCGGGCCGGTGATTGACCAATACTCGTCGGTGACGAGTGCATCGCCGGAAACGAGGATGGTGTCCATACCCTGGTCAACCATCTGACGCTTCATCAGGCCTGCTTCCGTGTGATAGCCGCCGACATAAAGAACGTCGATGTTTTCCTGCTTCAGCTTGGAGACCAGCGCGGTGTAGTCCTTTTCACCAGCGGTGTAGGCTTCGTAAAGAGTTTCGTCTTTACCAAGGCTGTTCATCACACCTTTGGTTGCGTCGGCCAGGCCCTTGCCATAGGCAGTCTTGTCGTGAACAACGGCAATGTTCTTGTCGCCGAATTCCTCGGCCAGATAAGTACCTGCAACCTGACCCTGCTGGTCGTCACGACCGCACACGCGATAGACACCCGGGCCCGGACGCTCATCGGTGAATTTCGGGTTGGTAGATGCCGGAGAAATCTGAATGATCCCCTCTTCAGCATAGACAGCGGACGCCGGGATGGACGAACCGGAGCAGAAGTGACCAGCCATGAACACGACACCCTTGCCGACCATCTGGTTTGCAACAGCAACGGCCTGCTTCGGATCGCAGGCATCGTCGCCCACTTCCAGAACGAGCATTTCGCCGTTGACGCCACCGGCGGCATTGATGTCAGCAACTGCTTGCTCGGCACCAGCTTTCATCTGCGCACCAAAGGACGCGTACTGACCGGTCATCGGACCGGCTGTTGCAATCACGATGTCCGCAATAGCAGCAGTGGACATGGCCACACCGGCAACAGCAGCAACACTCGCCAATAGATATTTTTTCATCATTAACTCCCCTGGTTCCAGTTTTCTGGACCATTTTGGACACGAAGCCTGCGATTCCCAAAACGCCTGCTTCAACTTTGGCCGCGGTCAGAACGATTCTTATCTTATTTCGCCCAGAACCCAGCCGGTTCCCCATGGGCACACAATATGCGCCCCTGGAATTCTTCAGCCCTCAGCGTAGCGGTCAGATTGTCCTTCACGCAACCGCCAAGTGAACGGACCTGTTTTTTGGTAAAGCCAAACATACTGTGTTGTCATTTGGTTAGTCCGCGTATAGCGCCAGCCCCCGAGACCGAAGGCAAGCACAACCAGATAGTCCACAATCAAATAGTGCACGGACAACAGCGAGCCTTCAAAAAGGGCAAAGGTCAGGAACCTGATTGCCAGCGTCAACAAGAACAGGAACCACAACAACACCAAAATCGGACGCCAGGTGTTGGCGCAGGCACGTCCCGTCATCCAGGCCGCACCGCCTCCGAGCCCGCACAGCAGGATCAAAAAGACGCCTATGTTCGTTTCGTAGAGAATACCCATGTCGCGCCTCCTAATGCCTCCCGCCTTCAAGGTAAGCTGCCTGCACGTCTTCACGCGCCAGCAGTTCCTTGCCGGTTCCGGACATGGTGATCTTGCCGTTCACCATCACATATCCACGGTGCGCCAGTTTCAAGGCATGATAGGCATTCTGTTCCACTAGAAACACCGTCAGACCGTCGCTCTGGTTGAGATCCCTGATCGCATCGAAAATCTGCTTTACAATGATCGGTGCCAGACCCAGGGAAGGCTCATCGAGCAGAAGCAAACGCGGCTTGGACATGAGTGCCCGCGCAATGGCGAGCATCTGCTGCTCACCACCCGATAGTGTGCCGCCGCGCTGGTTGCGTCTTTCCTTCAGACGTGGAAACAGGTCAAATGCCCGATCCAGGCTGCCGTCAACGTCCTCGTTGCCGGCCATTTCCGCACCCATGACGAGATTCTCCATCACACTCATGCGTGGGAAAATCCTGCGGCCTTCAGGCGACTGCGCAATGGACTTTCGCATAATTTCATGCGTCGGCATGTGTGTGATGTTTTCGCCGTCATAAAGAACCTCGCCTGACGAGGCATGAGGCGTTCCGCAAATGGTCATCATCAGGGTGGACTTGCCAGCCCCGTTAGCGCCGATCAGGGAGACGATCTCTCCATTGTCCACCGTCAGGTCGACACCGCGCAGAGCGATAATCTTGCCGTAATGGGTTTCAACATTGCGGACTTCAAGCAAATGGCTCGGAGTTGTCATATGCCGACCTCCTCTTCCACTGCATCTACTTCTTCATCCGGAACGCCGAGGTAGGCGGCAATCACCTTGGGATCATCCTTCACTTCTGGCGCTGTGCCGTCAGAAATCTTTTCACCGTAATCCAGCACCACCACGTGATCGGAAATTTCCATGACAACGCTCATGTCATGCTCGATCAGAAGGATCGAGGTGTCGTGCTCCTTGCGGATATACTGAAGCAAGGAATTCAGTTCAGCACTTTCCTTGGGATTCAGGCCGGCGGCCGGCTCGTCAAGGCAAAGAAGTTCCGGACCGGAACACATGGCTCTTGCGATCTCAAGACGGCGTTGATCACCGTAAGGCAAATCAGCTGCAGGCGCGTCGGCACGATCAATCAGAGCGGTTTTTTCCAGCCAGTAGCGAGCCTTGTCGACAGCCTCGCGTTCAGCGCTCCGGAACGATGACAGGCCGAAGATACCCGCCACCGAATACCCTGAAGCCACCATGAGTGGATTGTGCTGTGCCACCATCAGGTTTTCCAGCAACGTCATCCCGCCGAATAGGCGAATGTTCTGGAACGTCCGGGCAACCTTTGCACGCGCGGAGATCTGAAAATCGGGCATGCGCTCCAGGAGATAGTGCTCCCCGTTGGAACGGTTCATCACCACCCGGCCTTCCGTTGGCTTGTAAAAGCCCGTGACGCAGTTGAACACCGTCGTCTTGCCGGCGCCGTTCGGTCCGATCAGGGCCGTGATATCCCCACGGCCGACATTGAAGGACAGATCGTCCACCGCAACCAATCCACCGAAGCGCATAGTCAGGTGCTCGATTGTCAGGACGGGGTTGTTGTCCCAGGAGCTCATCCGTGACCCTCCTGCACCAGATCGGAACTGATCCCCTTGCCTTTCTTGCCACTCAACGTGATCGAAGGATTACGGGTGGAGATCAGGCCGCGAGGTTTCCAGACCATGATGATGACCATCAAGAGACCGAAAACGAGCATGCGGTATTCTTCCAGGCCGCGGAAAAACTCAAATCCGCCAATCATCACGATCGCAGCAATGACAACGCCGATCTGGCTGCCAAGGCCGCCCAGCACGACGATTGCGAGGATCACCGCCGATTCGATGAAGGTGAAACTCTCCGGGGAAATGAACCCCTGGCGTGTCGCAAAGAAAGATCCGGCAAAACCACCGAACATCGCACCGAGAGCAAATGCGGTCAGCTTGGTGTTGGTGGTGTTGATGCCGAGCGAGCGACAGGCAATTTCATCTTCGCGCAAAGCTTCCCAGGCGCGTCCAACCGGCAGTTTGCGAAGCCGCATCGTCACGAAGTTCGTGATCAGCGCCATCAGCAGGATGAGGTAATAAAGGAAGATGATGCGGTGGATCGAGCTGAATTCCAGTCCGAACGTGTCCGCGAACCCGCCTTCCCCTCGTGTGAATTCGATGCCGAAGAAGCTCGGGCGCGGGATGCCGGAGATGCCGTCAGGACCACCGGTGAACTCATACCAGTTGAGCAGGACGACCCGAATGATTTCACCGAATGCCAAGGTTACGATAGCGAGATAATCACCGCGCAATCGCAACACCGGAAACCCGAGAATGATGCCCCAGAATGCCGCCAGAATGCCGGCGAGCGGGAGGCAGATCCAGAAGGAGAAGCCGAAGTACTCCGCCAACAACGCGTACGAATAAGCTCCGACTGCGTAGAATGCGACGTAACCAAGGTCGAGCAAACCGGCCAGTCCGACGACGATATTCAATCCCCAGCCAAGCATGACATAAGTTGTCACCAGAATGGCAAGGTCGAGATATTGCCTTGAGCCGCGTGCGCCATAAGCGGACATCAGCAGAAACGGCAGAACCACCGCCAGCACCAGGAAGATCGGCATGGCGTATTTGCCGAGCGGCGCAAGCGACTGCAAATTCGGCATCAGGCTGCCGGCCGTCTGAGTCACGGGTGTTTCCGCTTTCCAGACGAAGAGGTTCAGAAGCAGACGACCGCCGAAAACGATGGCCACCGCAACAGCAACAGCTCCCCAGCGGTAGACGATGCCGAGCTGCCCCCCAAGGCCGCTGGCGACTTCAGCCTTCATGCCGATGAGGACTGCAAAGAGTGCGAGCGCAATCAAGCCACCCGCCGCTGCATCCTTCACCGAATCCATGAAGAAGTTATCGGATTTCACTGACATGGATCAGACCTTCTCCACTTCCGGCTTGCCGAGCAGACCTTCGGGCATGAAGATCAGAACGATTGCAAGGATGGAGAAAGCGGCGACGTCCTTGTATTCGACCGAGAAGTAGCCGGACCAGAACGTTTCGATCAGGCCAATCAACAAACCGCCCAGCATTGCACCAGGCAGCGATCCGATCCCGCCAAGCACCGCTGCGGTGAAGGCTTTAACGCCTGCAAGAAAGCCAATGTAGAAGTCGATCACGCCGTAGTAGAGCAGGAACATCAAGCCGGCGACCGAGGCGAGACCAGCACCCATGACGAAGGTCAGCGAAATCGTCCGGTCGACATTGATGCCGAGCAAGGACGCCATCTTGCGGTCCTGCTCGCATGCACGTTGCGCGCGTCCGAGAGACGTTTTGCTGATGAGCAGCGTGAAACCGATCATCAGAGCCACGGTGACCAGGATGATTAGGATCTGGGTGTAGGACAGCTGGACAATGAACCCGGATCCGTCGGCACCGCCGTCAGTCAGTGTAAAACCGCCGGAAATCAACGGCTGCAGAGGCTTGTTACGTGCGCCTTGAGAGATCTGGACGAAGTTTTGCAGAGCAATGGATGCGCCAATCGCGGTGATCAGCGGCGCCAGGCGGAACGAGCCGCGCAAGGGCCGATAGGCAATGCGTTCAACTGTCCAACCCCAGGCAGCCGTCAGCGCCATGGATACGATCAGGACACCGATCAGTGCCAGAATCAAAAGCGCCACGGGCAAGGATGCCGTAATGCCGAGGGTTACAATAAAAATCAGCGCGATAAACGCGCCGACCATGAAAATATCACCATGAGCAAAGTTGATCATTCCAATGATGCCGTACACCATCGTGTAGCCGATGGCGATCAGGCCATAGATCGAACCCAGCGTCACGCCATTGATCAGCTGCTGAAGAAAGTATTCCATATTGTTCTTGTTACCCCCGGAGGCTATTGCCGCTTTTTTAGCGAGGCCTTTTTTGCCTTCATGAAGAAATCATTACCAAGACCAATTTGGCGTGACAATTCCTCTCGCGATAACCGCTTGAGAAAAACACATTTCTCCGTTTTTTGCGCAAATCAGGAAAATTTTCTCGGCAAAGACCCATTCTTGCCTTTAAAAGCTCAGCTCGGTGCCGCGCAAGGTCTGAGCTGCGCAACCTCACAACACAGGCTGCCTTCGCTGCTAGGCTTGTGCGATGCGCTGATTGACCGTTAGTGTTCCGACAAAAAGCAGGACAGATGTTGCCGGAAAACGAACCCTCCGCCCCCCAGTTCTTGACCACCAAGGAAGTGGCCGACCTGTTGCGGGTCAAAGAGCGCAAGGTCTATGATCTTGCAGCTGCAGATGAAATTCCCCACCGGCGGATCACCGGGAAACTTCTGTTTCCATCTGCCGAACTTCATGCCTGGATCGAAGGATCCGGCGAAATCAAGCCTGCTGTGCGGCCTGATGTGCTGGCAGGATCTCATGACCCCCTTTTGGATTGGGCAATCCGGGCTTGCGGATGCGGTTTGGCAACGCTGTGCAACGGAAGCCGAGACGGCCTGACAAAATTCGAGGCCGGCACAGCCGCGCTCGCAGGCATTCATCTGCCGGAAGAGAATGGCTGGAACATTGGTTCGGTGGAGACACTTGGCGTTTCCGACACCGTTCTGATCGCCTGGGCTGTACGAAAACGTGGTCTTCTTGTTTCGACCGACGACGAAGCCAGTGTTCCGTCCATCGCCAGCTTAAGGGGCAAGCGGTTTGCCATGCGGCAACCAGGGGCAGGCGCTGCATTGCTGTTCTCCAGACTTCTTGACGATGAAGGACTGAGTGAAAACGACCTTGCCTGCAGCAAGGATTACGCTCACACGGAAAACGAAGCTGCGGCCATGGTGGCTGCCGGGGAGGCAGACGCCGCCCTTGGGCTCCAGTCCATGGCTCGGCAATTCAAGCTTGCTTTCATACCGCTGATCGACGAACGATTTGATCTTCTCATCGACAGGCGCTCTTATTTCACCGCGCCTGTTCAGACGCTTTTCGCATTTGCACGCTCGCAGGACTTTCAAGACAAGTCTGAAGCGCTTGGCGGGTATTCCCTTGAAGAGACGGGTACCGTGCGCTGGCTGTCGGCATAACAAACAGGCAATACAAGATGAGCGACGTCCGTCCCCACGAAATCATGGTTCCCACGACCGCCCCCGATGATGCCCGACTTCGTTTCATCGGTAAAATCCACACACCCTGGAGCGATCGCAAGGACTGTCCAAGGCAGGGAAAGATCGATGGACCGGAATGCCGGATCGAGATCTTTGAGCCTTGGGTTCCGGCACTGAAAGGCATTGAGGACTACGACCGGATCGAAATCCTTTATTGGCTCGACAAGGCGCGGCGTGACCTCGTGGTACAGAATCCGGGCCATAGTGACAGTGTTTTCGGCACGTTTGCCCTCAGATCTCCAGTAAGACCCAATCCGATAGGTACGGTCCTGGCGAAACTCGTATCAGTTGACGGAGCAACCTTGGTTGTGCGGGGTCTTGATTGTCTCGACGGCACACCATTGCTGGATCTGAAACCGGACCGATGCGCCTTCTCACCCAAAGCTTCGCCAAAGCCTGCAGCAACTTAAGCGATTCCCTTTGGTCAACTTGACAAGTTTCACGCGGGACCGACAATCCCGCCAAAAGCCGTTCGGGTGAGCGGCGACGGGAGGTATTTATGCAGTCAGGTTCGCAGACCGGTGTGAATGACGTTGTTTCAATCGAGCGGCATGGACAGACCGCTCTGATTGCCATCCACAATCCACCGGTGAACGCGGCCTCGCACGCCGTGAGGTCAGGTCTTTGTCAAGCACTTGCAACGCTTCAAAACGAGCCGGACATAGAGGCAATCGCCATTTACGGCCAGGGCCGGACTTTCATCGCAGGTGCTGACATCAGAGAGTTCGGCAAACCGCCTCAAGACCCCTGGCTGCCCGAAGTCTGCAACATTCTCGAAAACAGTCCGGTGCCGATCGCCTGTATTCTCCATGGAACCACTCTGGGTGGCGGCCTGGAAGTCGCGCTTTCCTGTCATGCGCGCGTTGCGCTGAAAGGGACAAGGGTTGGCTTTCCGGAGGTCAATCTCGGCATCCTGCCAGGCGCAGGGGGCACCCAACGCGCCCCTCGTCTGGCCGGTATCGGCGCGGCCTTGAACCTTGTGACCAGCGGCAAACCCATTTCAGCCGATGAAGCTCTCGAAATCGGGCTCATCGACCGAATTCAGGACGGAGACCCGCACGAAGTTGCTTTGCAAGCTGCTGAAGAGATTGTCGGCAATATTCTCAAAACCAGGAAAACAGGAACGTTGGCCGTTGAAGCAGACGACAGGGCTCTTGATGACATACGCGAAACCCTTCGCAAACGACAGCCTCACTTGTTTTCGCCGCACAAATGCGTCGATGCCATCGCCGCTTGCCTGCTGCCAATTGAACAGGGGCTCAAGGAAGAGCGACGGCTTTACAATCAATGCATGGACAGTCCCCAACGCGCCGGGTTCATCCATGCCTTTTTCGCAGAACGCGCCGTCGCAAAGGTTCCGGAAGCCGCTGCGACACCATCAGAGATCACCGAAATTGGCGTGATTGGTGGTGGCACCATGGGCTCAGGCATTGCGACCGCCGCGCTGCTTGCAGGGTTTCCGGTCACACTGACAGAACGAGATGGAGCCGGGCTCGAGCGAGCCAGAACGACGATTGCCGGAAATCTTGAAGGCGCGGTCAAACGCGGCAAGCTTTCAGCCGAGGCGCGAGACAAGATCCTTGCGGAGAAACTTAAAACCGACACCGACTACGCAGCCCTCAGCAATGCCGATATGGTCATTGAAGCCGCGTTTGAAGACATGAGCGTAAAGCAGGACATCTTCGGAAGGCTCGACGACGTCGCAAAACCTGGGGCCGTTCTGGCCTCCAACACCTCCTATCTCGATATCAACCAGATTGCTGCCGCGACCCGTCGACCTGAAAGCGTTCTCGGACTGCATTTCTTTTCACCGGCCCACATCATGCGACTGATGGAAATCGTCGTCGCCGACAAGACAAGTGCCGAGACGGCTGCAACGGGTTTCTCCCTTGCCAAGAAACTCAAGAAAATTGCCGTACGTTCGGGTGTTTGTGACGGCTTTATCGGCAACCGCATCATGACGTTTTACAAGAAAGCGGCCGATTACATGATGATGGATGGCGCTGCACCTGACGCGATCGACAAGGCCATGACCGGTTTCGGTTTTGCCATGGGCCCCTACCAGGTTGCCGATCTTGCAGGCCTTGATATCAGCTGGGCAGCCAACAAACGTCGCGCGGCAACACGTCCGTCCGAGGAAAGATACATCCCGATTGCCGACAGTCTTTGCGAAAAAGGGTGGTTTGGCCGTAAAACCGGAAAGGGTTTCTATCTCTACGGGCCCGAAGGTCCACACCCCAACCCGGATGCGCTTGCAATCATTGACGCGGAACGCGGCAAGGCCGGTGTGACGCCACGCCCGTTTGAGGCTGAGGAAATCACCGACCGCTTCATGACCGCGATGATCCTGGAAGCAACCCGGGTTTTGGAAGAAGGTATCGCCCTGCGCCCTATCGACATTGATGCCGTGTTTCTGTTCGGATATGGCTTTCCGCGTTTCCGCGGCGGCCCAATGCACACGGCAGACCAGATAGGAGCGGCAGAAATCGTCAAACGGATTGAGGCCTATGCGCTGGAAGACAGCTATTATTGGCAGGTACCGGAGCTTCTCCGCAAACTGGCAATAGACGGTGGCACTTTCGCGGAGATGAACGGCAAGGCCTGAGGAGGCGGGCTCCCCCTCCCTCAGACAGTCCGAGCAGCTGCAAGACCACCAGACGCATAATCCGGGACACTGGCCCCGAGTTTCAGTCCAAGTGCCGGGTTGGAGGCGTTGCCGTCCAACGCCCGTTTCTTGACACCTTGCAAGATGGCCCCCATCCGGAAAAAGCAGAAGGCAAGGTAGAAGCCAAAACCGGGGATGCCAGGCAATCCCATGCGTTCGCAATACCTGTCGATGAAGGCCTGATCCTCCGGCAGGCCCAATGCTGACCTGTCAACGCCTTCAAGACCGCGCCCTTCCACACCGGGCGGACGCTGCCATTGCATGATCAATGCCGCCAGATCGGCAAACGGGTGCCCGATCGTCGAGAGCTCCCAATCAAGAACTGCAACACAGGCAGAACCATTTTCATCAAACAACAGATTGTCGATGCGATAGTCGCCATGGACCAGCGTCCGGATTCCATCGTCGTCCGGAACGTTGTTGTCCAACCAGCTCATCAACGCGTCCATCGCGGCAATGGGTTCTGTCTCGCTGGCACGATACTGCTTGCTCCACCGGTCGATCTGCCGACGGTAATAGTTTCCTTCAGGGCCGAAGTCCGAAAGGCCGCGCGCCGACAAATCAATTGTGTGTATGGCGGCCAGAACCCGATTCATCTCACCATAAATACCAGCCCGGGTTTCACGATCCAGCTCCGGCAAACGCGGATCGTCGAAATTTCGCCCCCTGACACATTCCATCACGTAGAAAGCTGAGCCGATAATGTCGCGATCCTCGCACAGAATATGCATGTTCGCGACCGGCACATCCGATCCGGCAAGCGCTCTTTGGACCCTGAATTCACGATCAACAGCATGGGCCGACTTGAGCAGCTCACCTGGAGGTTTTCGGCGCAAGACATAGTGTCCAGACGACGCTTTGAGGTGAAACGTCGGATTGGATTGCCCGCGATTGAACTTTTCTGCCTGGACCGGACCCGCAAAGCCTGGCAAATGCTGCTCCAGCCAGAGGGCAGCTGCATCGATATCCAGGTCACTTTCCATGCCTGACACCGGTCACACCTTGCTGTTGGTGTGTTTCTTCAATTCCGCTCGGGCAACCTGACGGCGATGAACAGCATCCGGACCGTCGGCAAATCGCAATGTCCTCAGATTGGTCCACATGCCGGCGAGCGGAAAATCCTGGCTGATGCCGGCAGCGCCGTGCATCTGCATGGCTTCATCGACAACTTTGAGCGCCATCAAGGGCGCGACAACCTTGATCTGACTGATCCAGGGTTGGGCCGCACGGGTGCCTTCCGTATCCATCTTCCAGGCCGCCTTCAGGCACAATAGCCTGGCCATTTCGATTTCCATGCGCGCATTGGCGATGATGTCGTAATTCGCGCCCAGATCAACCAGTTTCTTGCCAAAGGCTTCGCGTCCCAAGGCACGTTTGCACAAAAGTTCCAGAGCCTTTTCTGCTTGACCAATCGCCCGCATGCAATGATGAATTCGGCCCGGACCTAGACGCCCCTGCGCCACTTCAAAGCCGCGCCCCTGTCCCAGGACCAGATCGGTTTCAGGCACCCGCACATCGGTAAAACGAATATGCATATGGCCGTGAGGGGCGTCGTCCGCCCCAAAGACCCGCATGGGGCGCAGGATTTCAATGCCCGCTGCATCAGCGGGCACAAGAAACATGGAATGACGGGAGTGCTTTTGTGCTTCCGGATCGGTTTTGGCCATTACGATATAGAGGCTGCATCGCGGGTCGCCTGCGCCCGTCGCCCACCATTTTTCGCCATTGAGCACCCACGCTTCACCGTCGTGCACCGCCTCAAGCGCCACATTGACGGCGTCGGAGGAAGCGACGTTTGGTTCTGTCATCAGATAAGCCGACCGTATCTCCCCTTCCAGCAGCGGCTTCAGCCAACGCAGTTTGTGAGCGTCGGAACCATATCGTTCCAGAACCTCCATGTTGCCGGTATCGGGTGCGTTGCAGTTGAATACTTCTGCCGCGATTCCGGCTTTTCCCATCTCTTCTGCCAGATAAGCATATTCCACCGTCGTCAGCCCGAAACCTCGCTCGCTGTCGGTGAGCCAGAAATTCCAAAGTCCACGTTGTTTCGCCAAAGCTTTCAGATGGTCGAGGATTTCCAGTTGCCGCTCTGTCATCAAAAAACGGTTGCCGCTCGGATGGCGACCGACCTCTTCATGATATTCCTGATCGAGTGGCGCAATTTCGGTTTCAACCATTAGCCGAACGTTTTCGATCAACGGGCGCACCCGGTCAGAGATACCCAGATCCATGTTGGTCAATATCTCTCTCCCTCACATCAAATCTGCACGCAACCGGGCCAGGGCGGCGAGAAACTCCGTCTCCAGCCTGTCGACCACTTCAGACGCAGGACCGACGGACTTTATCGAGCCGATGCCCTGTCCCGCACCCCAGATCTCGCGCCAGGCTTTGGGCAGCTCGCTGTCATCGGGCATCACGCTGACTTCCCAGGATCCGGGAAGCGCTTCCGGATCGAGCCCCACTTTCCGAATGGACTCTTTCAGGTAGTTTGCAGGATGCCCGGTGAAGAGCTTTGACGTCATTACGTCTTCTGCGCCGCCGGACACCATCATGTCCTTGTAGTCCTGTTCGGCATTGGCTTCGTCTGTCGCCACAAACGGCGATCCGACGTAACCCAAATCAGCACCCAGGACCTTTGCCGCCAAAAGCGCTTCGCCGGTCGAGACAGCGCCGCCCAAGAGCAACGGGCCGTCGAACCACTCTCGAATTTCCCGCACGAGCGCAAATGGCGATTGAGGCCCGCCATGACCGCCGGCACCCGCGCAAACCGCGATCAGACCATCGGCTCCCTTGTCGACTGCCTTGCGCGCGTAGGTGTTGTTGATAACGTCGTGCAAGGCAATGCCACCACAAGAATGGGCGGCGTCGTTAACCTCCACACGCGCGCCCATGGAGGTGATCCAGATCGGCACCTTCCAGCGCGCACAGATTTCAACATCTCTTGCCAATCGTTCATTGGACCGGTGAACAATCTGGTTGACTGCAAATGGCGCTGCGGGACGGTCGGGGTTCGCCTGATTGTGTCGGTCCAGTGCTTCGGTGATCTTTTGAAGCCAGACCTCGAGCATCACCGGCCCTCCCGGCTCATCCCGTGCATTCAAAGCCGGGAAGCTACCGACAATGCCCGATGTGCATTGTGCAACAACCAACTCGGGACAGGACACAATGAAAAGAGGGGCTGCCACTGCAGGCAATCGCAAGTTTTGCAGCACAGCTGGCAATCGCCGGTCCTTCAGCATGCTGCGACCTCCGGATCCTTCGTGAGGTAGAACCGATTGAGCCAACTCGCGACCAGCGCCGGGCGCCGGGCGTTTGCAATCTCCACTGTGGCATCCCAAACAACATCGATTTCGCCGGTCTTTGACCGTGACAATCCGGCAAGCACAAACCGTCCGCGCACGCTGTCTCCACTACGAACTGGTGTCAGAAAGCGGACCTTGTCGAATCCGTAGTTAATGCCGATCTGCGAACCGATGATTTTCGGTTGCGCTTCCTGCGCCATTGAGGAGAGCAGCGAGAGCGTGAGAAAGCCATGCGCAATTGTTCCACCAAAGGGTGTTTTCTCCGCTCTTTCCGGATCGACATGGATGAACTGGTGATCGTTCGTGAAACTTGCGAAAGCATCAATCGTCGCTTGATCGATCTGCTGCCAGTTGGAAACACCGACTTCCTGACCGATCTTTTCTTCCAGTTCCTCGATCGTGAGTGCCTGAGCGGACAACATTCCAGTCACTCATACGCCTCCTGGAAAAGGTCCGGGCCCGTTTCGACATTGATGCCGCCGCTGATCGGCAGAATAGCCCCGGTCACGTAAGAGCCGCCTGGCCCGCACAGATACTGCAATGCCGCGGCAATATCCTCCGGCCGCCCGACACGGCCCAGCGGGACCTGCGCCCCGACCCGGTTGCGGATTTCCTCGTCCGCAGTGGCGAATGCCGTCATGTTGCTGATGAAAGGACCGGGCGCCAGCGCATTCACCGTGATGCGCTTTTCGGCAAGTTCCTTGGCCAGGATACGCGTCAAATGATGTACAGCCGCCTTGGAAGCCGCATAGCTGTAGGCCCTGTCACCGTGCGCCGTTTCGCCCATCACGGAACCCACATTGACAACGCGCGCAGGATCGTCGTCGTTTGCAGAGGCTTCCAGCAGCGGAAGCAGCGATTGCGTTAGATGGAAAAGGCCGGTGACATTGACCCGCATCACCCGGTCCCAGGCGTGATAGGGGAACGCTCCCAGCGGCGTGCCCCAACTGGTGCCCGCATTATTCATCAAAATGTTCAGCCTGTCCGTTCTGTCGCCGAGCAGTTTTACAAGTGCGTCAATGCCTTCTTCGCTCGAGACATCTCCACCAAATCCGATTGCCTTTCCTGAATACCCCAGCGCATTCAAAGCATCGGCTTCCGCCGTGCACGCTTCTTCCTTGCGGCTGGCGATAAAAACCTTTGCACCGGCGGCTATCAGTCCTTCGGCAGCCATTCTGCCGATGCCTGTTGCCCCGCCGGTAACAAGAGCAATCCGTCCTTCCAGGCCGAACACGCTGTCAGGCCTCATGACGTCTCCTCAGAATAGTGTTTTCTCAACGTGAGTTTTGAGACCTTGCCTGTTGCGGTTAGCGGAAGTGCATCCACAAATACGACATCGTCCGGCAGCTGCCATTTGGCGACACGTTCGGCGAGCCGGTCCAAGATATCCTGTTTTTGAGGCTGCGCGTCCTCACGGGCTTGCACAATAAGCATCGGGCGCTCATCCCATTTCGGGTCGGGCACAGCAATAACGGCACAGTTGGCGATGCCAGGATGCGACATGACGATGTTTTCAAGATCCAGCGAACTGATCCATTCACCGCCCGACTTGATCAAATCCTTGGAACGATCGGTAATCTGCAAGAAACCATCGGGATCAATGGATGCAATGTCGCCAGTGCAAAACCAGCCTTCGGCGTCAAAAACAGGTTTGGACGCTTCTTCGTTTTCAAAATATCCGGAGGTGATCGTGTTGCCCCTCACATAAAGATGGCCGGGAGTTGAGCCGTCATGCGGCAGACGATTGCCATTGTCGTCAACGATTTTGAGATCAACCCCGAATACACGCCTGCCCTGAGACTGTTTTCGGTCGACGCGCCGATCAAGCGGCATTTCATCCATGGACGGCGGCAGATTGCACTGCGTGCCCAGCGGACTCATCTCCGTCATTCCCCAGGCATGACAGACGTTGACGTTTTTTTGTTCAAAGGCCTCAATCAAGGACCGGGAGGCGGCGGACCCGCCCACCACAATATCCGAGAATCTGTCCGGTAAGTGACCGCGCTGGTTGATCTCGTTCAAGAGCCCGAGCCAAACCGTCGGCACACCCCAGGCCGACACAACCTTTTCACCATCCATCAGATCGAACAGGCTTTTGCCATCGAGCGCCCCACCTGGAAAAATAAGGCTGGCGCCTGCCAGAGGCGCTGCATAGGGAAGCCCCCAGGCATTGACATGAAACAGGGGAACGACAGGCAGAATACGAACGCCTTCGCGCAAGACCTTGGGGATCGTCACGCACAGACTTAACGCATGCAAGACCGTTGAACGGTGCGAAAACAGCGTGCCTTTTGGATTTCCCGTTGTGCCGGAGGTATAACAAAGACCGGCAGCTTGATCTTCTGGAAAGTCCGGCCAGTCGATTTCCTGCGGTTGTCCGTCCAGAAGCTCTTCATAGCAAAGCGCGCCTTGAAGTGTTGTCTCAGGCATGTGCGCCCGGTCTGTCATCACGACGATTTGCAGATTGTCCGGCAGATGCGCGCGCAGCTTTTCAACAATCGGCACAAAGGTCAGGTCCACAAAGAGAACCCGATCCTGGGCATGACCGACAATGTAGGTCATCTGTTCGGCCGACAGCCTCGGATTTATGGTGTGGCAAACAGCACCTGATCCGGATATGGCGTAGTAAAGCTCAAAATGCCGATAACCGTTCCAGGCGAGCGTTGCCACCCGGTCTCCTTCTGTCACACCAAGCGCTTTCAAAGCATGCGCAAGCTGTGCAATCCGGCCGGCAGTTTCCCGGTAGGTCGTCCGATGGATATCACCTTCGGTCCGCACGGAAACGAGCTCTGCAGACGGGTGATTTTCCGCTGCGAACGTGATGAGGTCCGCGATTTTCAGCGGACGGTGCATCATCATGCCCTTCATGTGTTTCCTCCCAGAACACGCCCACGATTTTCGCGGTGCTTTTAAAGGGTTAAACATGAAACCTAGCGCGGCTTGGAGCACATAGAAAGGGGCGAAGACCGGAAACCCTTTGACAGCGGTCACCAGTTACGCCAAACCCTGCCCGAACACATCCAACCCTGATGGAATGATCG
This sequence comes from Labrenzia sp. THAF82, assembly GCF_009363435.1. GTDB lineage: Bacteria > Pseudomonadota > Alphaproteobacteria > Rhizobiales > Stappiaceae > Roseibium > Roseibium porphyridii. Next base: position 68,443 of record NZ_CP045354.1, read on the forward strand.
CGCTTTTCTCATGACCCAGAAACTGGTCATTGCCGTTTGCACCGCGCAGCGGCCCAAGATGCTGATGTCCTGCCTTGAAAGCCTTGAAAGGCTGGTCAGGCCGGCGGGGACCGAATTGTCGGTGGTTGTCGTTGAAAACGAAACCAAGCCGCATTTTACCGGCAACACGGCAGAAGAAGTGCGGGAAAAACTTAGCGTGCCTGTCCATTTTTCTGCCGAGAAACGCAAAGGCATTCCGTTCGCGCGCAACAGCGCCCTGGAAGCTGCACTTGAGCAGGAACCAGACTGGATTGCCCTCATCGATGACGATGAACGTGCCGAACCGGACTGGATCGAAAAACTGCTATCCGCTTGCACGGCGTTTGATGCTGAGGTCGCCAATGGTCCGGTTCGCCGGATCTACGAAAAACCTGCGCCGCACTGGTGGAAGTCGCAGCTGCTCAAGCCACGGCCGACCGGTACGGAAATAACAGAGGCACCGACCAACAACATATTGATGAGCGCTCGCATTGTCGCCAACAGCGGCCTTGGCCTTCGCTTTGACGAACGCCTGACATTCGGCAGCGAGGACATCGACTTTTTTCGCCGCACACACGCAGCCGGTGTCAAAATGATCTGGGTGGACGATGCCTTTGTGGAAGAAGACATTCCAGCTTCACGTGTCACCACCGGGCGGCTTCTCAGCCGCATGCACATGGCTGCAACCTCCGGCGCATTCAACATAGTATTGCGCGAAGGACGGCCGAAAGCAGCGCTGCATTTCATCCCCAAAAGCTTCAGACGCATGTTCCTTGGGTCGCTGGCAACACTTGTTGGCTTCTTATTGAAACCCTTTGCCAAGAAGCGTGGTGAAAAACTTTACTATTATGGCCTGATCCGGTTGATGAAAGGGTCCGGCAATTTGCGTGGCCTGCTTGGCCGTGCCCACAACTATTATGATGTGATCGATGGCCACTGATGCGCCGCTGCAACTGAAGAAGCTTGCCCATATTCACCTTGGCGTTGACGGCGGTGCGGAGAGGTTCTTCGTGCGCCTCACGCGGGCATTTGCCAAACGGGGCGTCGAACAGATCGCCTTCGTTCGCAAGGATCGGCCCTGGCGGGACGAACTCGCAGAACACTGCCAGGTGCGCGAGCTGACGTTCAGCCGATCACACATCAAGCGCCATGTCATTCGCTGGAACATCGCGCGTCAGATCAAAGGCTTCGGAGCGCGCGTGACCATGGGCTGGATGAGCCCCGCAAGCAAATGGCTGCCGAAGCCCGGCCCAGACATGCGCACGTTCCTGCGTCTTGGCGACTGGCCGGACGGCTTTCACACATACGGCAATGTGGAGCAACTCATTGGCAACACGCCTGAGATCATCCGTCAGGCTGTAGAAATGGGCTGGCCCGAGGAACGGGCACACGTGATCAGCAACTTTGTCGACCCGCTGCCGGAAAACCTCCAGCCCGTGAACCGAGCGGATTACAACACGCCGAACAATGCGACCGTGCTGATCCATTTGGGCCGCTTCGTGCAACGCAAGCGGTTCGACCTTGCCATTGAAGCTGTCGCGAGACTTCCAGAGACTGTCCACGCCTGGCTGATCGGCGATGGTGAGCTTTTGGACGACATGAAGGAACTCGCCAAAAAGCGCGGCGTCACAGACCGGGTCCATTTCCTTGGTTGGCAGCGCGATCCGGCCTCTTTCTTGAAGGCCGCCGATATTCTTCTCTGTCCCACGGACGAAGAACCCCTCGGCAACGTCGTCCTGGAAGGCTGGAACGCCGGCTTACCCGTCGTTGCCACCGCTTCACCCGGCCCGAGCTGGTTGATCGAACATGGGAAGACGGGACTGCTCAGTCCCTGTGGGGATGTGGATGGACTGGTTGAGTCCATAGAACGCATGCTTTGCGAAAAACACCTAGCTCAAAACGTGAAGGAAGCAGGCGCAGCTTGGCTTGAGCGTGAGTACTCAGAAACTGGCATAGTCGCCAAGTATGATGAACGGCTAAATTCGGAAATTTAGCGACTTTCATAGCCTGAAAATCAGGTCAACCTATCATAATAATAGCATTTCCGCAGAGCCTTGATCTCCGAAAAGCCTTTGTCGGAAAGATACTTGCGCAGTGCGTCGATTTTCTCTGCCCCGACGATATGTGGATGCATCTCGATGATGATTTTTTTGACCTCATCTAGATTGCATGTCCGGAGAAGATCGATTTCAGCGCCTTCAGCATCCATCACAATCACCGATGGTGCATATTCCTCGATCACTGTGGAAATGGCATCTGCCTGAACGCGCGTGGCACCGCCATGTTGTCGGTCGATCAATGATGAGGACAAGACGCTTTCATCAAAAAAGAACTCAATCTCGCCCGCCTCAACAGCCAGAACTTTGCAGCGCAAATTCGGCTCCAGCCCATTCAGCGCATAGTTCTTCTCAATGACACGTTTCATCGCTGGGTTCGGTTCGTAAGACAAAATACTGTCGGCACCGCAGATTTGTGCGCAGGCGATTCCGATAAACCCGATCCCGGCACCAACTTCCAGCACGCGATCGGAAGGCTCCAACGCCATGCGAACCAGCTCCAATTCTTCGCTTTCATATCTTTTTTGAAAAAGCTGCTTCCGCACGCCCTTGGGCACATCCTGCAAATCGGTCGTGAGTTGAATGCCACTTAGACTGATTAGTTTGAGATCCAACTTCCGCCGGATTTTATAGGCCAGACTGGCCAACGTTTTTTCGAACATCTATTATGCTACCCGTTAGCAACAACCGACGCAGCTTGCTCATACTCAAAAGGACCACTTACGATCAAATCGCGCTTCTCCTTTCGGATGAGGACGGCAAATACGCAAACGCTGCTGCAAAGTCCAGCTCAAGGATAAAAACCCTATTGGGGCCTCATTATGCGGGATCTCAAAAATCAGCGGCAATTCCAACAAATTTCTTTCCTGTCAACACTTATGATTGGAGCACAAAGAAAAATGCAATAAAGCGCTTTTCTCCGGACTTGTTATAAAGCGAAGATCACCACCGCAAGAATTGATTCATCATTCCCTCAGACAAAAGACGAAATGCCCAACAAATTGAAGACGTATCGTAGAAAAATCAAAAAAACTATTCGAGAGATAGTTAGACTTATTTTTTACACCCCAGAAATGAACAAAATTTCTGAAAATAGCGATACTTATTGGGAAATTCGAAAGGGTGGACAATTCGACCATTCGCTCAATTCGTTTCAGTCTTTTCGCGCCGAATGGATGACCGAACGTATCGAAGATGGTTCAACGCTCCTTGATATCGCTAGCGGCGAAGGGAAGATTCTTAAATACATCCAAGACAACAAAAATGTTCAAGCTACTCCAACGGAAAACTCTGAGATTTGCCTTAACTACTTGAAAAAAAATGGGTTTAAACCAATAAAAATGGATCTATCTGATCCTAACTTTTTTGGAGAGCTTTCACGATATGACCACGTACTTCTTTGCGAGATTCTAGAACATCTTCCTAATCCTGAAAAAATACTCAAACTGACAATCTCAAAGACAAATAAGTCAGTTTTTTTTAGCGTCCCAAACACTGGTTATTTCCCCTATCGAATAAGACTTTTGTTCGGTCGCTTTCCAATGCAATGGCGAGCACATCCAGGAGAACATCTCCGCTTCTGGACTCTCAGTGACATGAAGTGGTGGCTTCGTCAGCTCGACTTGGAAGAACGATCAACGATCTGCTGTTATGAAGGTATTCCATTCTTCAAAACGGTTTGGCCTTCAGTTTTTTCTGCAGCAATGATCATCGAAGTTAAGGTTTGAGTGTGAATATCCTGATCGTAGGAACACGTGCAGATCAAAGAGACGGTTGGGGCAAATACTGCTCGATGCTCCGCATGGCACTTTCACAACGAGCGAATATCGAAACTAAGCTAGCGATTAGCAATCTGAGTTCTAAAACAGACCTCGAAAATAGTGATTTTCAAATCAGATCCAATAGACGCCTCAATGTACGTAGGCGCGACTTGATAGTTGATCTGCTCAGAAATTGGCACCGGTGGCGTGCAGCCGATATAATTGTTGCCGCCGATGAGCTTTCCGCTCCAGTTTGTGCTTTCGCATCAATCCTCTTCAAAAAACGATTGATGCTAGTAATCCACGGGACCTATGCAATCCGATGCTTGGATTGCAAAAAATCAAAACTTTACCGGCAAGCATACAGCGCTGCGGCCTCGATCATATCCGTCAGCAACTATACAAAGGCAAGACTGTCGGCGCGACTACCTCAGATTTCTGAGAAAGTTCATGTTGTGCCACTTGCAGCTCTGCCCAGTCCTATATCTCGACCCACCCAGCAACTGGCTGAAAACCACTTCTGCGTCGTCGGCGGCCTGAAACCTCGCAAAGGCGTAATGAGTGCCATAAAGTCATTAGAGATACTGATAAGGAAGGGGCAAGATGTTCGCCTAGTAGTGGTGGGTGAGCAGTCGCACAATGATAGCTATGTCAAGAAAGTAATGGATTATGTTGCCAATGCGGATATTAGCGATCACATCACATTCTCTGGCTTTGTGTCAGAGGACGAAAAAAATCATATCGTAGCGACATCCATTGCTAATCTGCTGCCCTCAGAGAATGTTGGCGATGCATTCGAAGGTTTTGGTTTTGTTCACTTGGAAGCGGGTTTGTTGGCTGTGCCGACAATCGGCAGTCTGAACTGCGGTAACGAAGATGCCATCCGCAACGGCAAAACTGGTTTTCTGCTAGAGCAAGGTGACGTTCAAGGTTTGGCGAAACGCATGGACGATTTTGTCACAGACAATGAACTTCGTAACAGGATCGGTCTGCTCGCTCAGGACTTCGTTTTCGGTTGGACCTGGCAGGACATCGCATCCGAGTTCGAGAGACTGGCAACCATCGATGGAAAATGAGGTTTTTCTGAAGTATGTGGATGCGCTCAATACAAACCGCTGACTTGGCTGGTCGATGTCATGGCAGCCAAACGTATCGCTCCAATTCTTTATCCACCAATGGTCGCCCTTTATGCTTGCGATGTATCGTTTCGATCACTTTACGCAAGGGGTCGTCGAGGCTAGCGGCATAAACCGCCGCACGCCCATCGCTTTCCAGCAGATCTTTGATCGACCAGGCAGGCATCGAGGGCACGACAAGAGCTGAACGGTTAAGCAGAAGGACGGGTTTGCGGCCTTCAAGAGCGTCAAACATAACAGATGTTAGCCCCTCAGTCACAACCAAATCCGCATTTTCCAAATACGTTTTGTGCGAACCGAAAGACGCATCAATGATGCCATTGGAAGGGTCCAGGACATGCTGGACATCTTGCGGGTAGAGTCCCCTATTTTCGAAAAATCGACCCTTTTGTGCTGTGTCTCTGGTGGTTGTTTTAATCCGCAAAAATAACTCGATTTGAGATATGTCGGCAACGACTGCACAGAACTTTTCGATGCACCGGACCGTGTCGAAACAACTTGGCGATATACCCCAAAGGTTCTGCGGCCAGGGAAGGAAGTTTGGCGCATAGTACAATTTGAAGGTGGATCCATTTTCAGTCGGCACGTTCGCAAGCACGGTGACATGTGGAAGTTTCTCAACCATTTGCCGGTTGTCGGATTTTTGAACCTGAAGCGGTGAACGCGGCACCAAGTGAGACATAGAAGGAGCGCTGTTAAAGTGGCCTGCGCCAATCGTATCGACAATCTTGTGCCGAGGCGTATTCCCATAGGACATTAGCGCGCCGTGACTGTACAAACGGCATTCGACATTTGTTTCGTGTAAGGCAGACGCAAAGCCTGCCAACCCTTCGTCGCGAACGTGGTTTAGAATGGCGCTCCTTGGCAAACCGTTCCTTTTCAGAAATCCCGCCATTGCAGCACGATACGATGAAAAACCCGTCGCCGCTTGCTGGATAGTCTGCAGCACATAATCATACTCTGTTGCGGAAAGACCAACGTTCGACAAGTCGAGTCGCTCCACACAGTCGGGCACAAGGGCTTTCGGCACGTCCAGCGCCACTTCAAAGCTAGGTCGAAACGTTCTTTGTTTCCAAGCGCTCCGAAGCGCTATGCGATGCAAGGACACCGATTTCTTGCCAGGTGATGGTTTGATGGCAATGTTTATCAGCCCCTCCTCAGAAAGGGGTAACTGTTTGCCACTCAGCGAGCGAAAGTCCAGCCTGTATTCCCGGCCCCAGATCACTCCAGGCCCTTCGATAGCACTCAGATTATATTCTGGTGCTGCTGGAGCTGCAGAGAGAGGTACAGGCTTTTCAATTGGTAGATACCTATCGAGCGCATCGCCTGCTGTGTAATAGATTTCGGTTTCAAGACGATTCCTGAGACGCTCCCTGAAATAGAACGCAAGCAAAGCCTTCGCTACCTTTGTCAGCACTGCCGATCTGAGATCTGCTGGCCAAGACCCTTCGGTCTTGCCGCAGACGGCTTCCAGCACACGCCATGCCTGATCGAGGTTTTCAGAGAGAAGATCATCGGACACGAAGTTACTCAAACAAAGATAGTCAACTCGTCGGATTCGCAACTCGTGTGCAATATGCGCAGTGCCGGCAGCGATCCGATAGCCGTCGCGTAGAAAGTCCTGCACGCAGTCCAAGTCGCGCACATGGCAAAGCACTACAGTCTTGTCGTAATGTGTCATTTGGTCCAAGTATTGTGCCGTGTCAGCCGTGGATTACCCTGACCTTCATTCGCAATAACGCTGCGAAAAAACCAAGCTTGGATCGGCTTTACACGCCCCCACTCACAAACACCAGACTTCACCCAGGATTGTGTGCTTGCTTCGGAATTGCAGCTGTGCAAATTATGAGCCAGAGGCGCAATTGCGGATACCCCTAAGATCTGTGATTTGTCGGGGTATATTCAACTCGACTAATAGATTCCGACTTCACACAACCAGTTCACACTGCGCAAAGGTAAAAATCAGCCCCAGATGTGCAGCTTTATTTTCTCAACAATCGCCCCAACTTCGTCCGACTTCAATCGGATTATGACTTTGCGCGGCCCGGACTATACCCAAAGTAACACAATTGGCGGCATGTTCTTTTGCCACAACCTGCTCTCAATGCGGGGAAACTATGTTCCCCAGCCGTATATATCCGAAGACGAAACCATAATCGTAATGTTCAATGGAGAAATATACAATTGTCCGGAAGAATACGCCAGTGAAGCTCACTACCTTTTTGATCTATACTTAGAGTTTGGCTCGGAATGCTTCGCCAAATTAGATGGCGAATTTGCGATAATTATCGCTGACTTTAAAGATAAATTGGTGTCCGTTGCAAGAGACTGTTTTGGAACGAAACCCTTGTTTTTTGGCGCTCATGGTGATGAATTTGGATTCGCTAGCTATCGAGACCCCCTGGAAGTTCTGGGTTTTGATGAGATTAGACAGCTTAAACCCAACCACCTTATCGAAATGAGCCTCGACGGCTCGAGAATTGTTGAACGCCAAATCTATACCTTCAACATCGCCCAATACAAATCAGACTCAAGCGACTGGATGGCAGCCTTCGATCAGGCTGTCGCAAAACGCGTCAAACACATGCGTGGAAAAGCTTTTGTTGGCATGTCTAGCGGTTACGATAGTGGGGCGATCACTGCATCCCTGATCGCTCAAAAGAAAAGCTTTATGACTGTCACTGTTGAAGGGCGCGAAGATCCCGACATTGTCAATTGGCGGATCGAGGCGGTGGAACGTTCAGGAAATCAAGCGATTAGAATCCATGAAACTGAACTAAAACTAGAAGAACTCCGTGAATGGATTGAAAACTACGTCGAAGATCAGCCATACAACATAGTCAACGATTCTGGCGAAAGCTTCAGTTCGGGCAAAAGTATCCACAGAGACAACGCGGCACTCATACTCGCAGGCGTCTGCATGAGGGCAAAAAATGACGGCGCGCTAGTTTATCTTTCTGGGAGCGGGGCCGACGAAATCTATTCCGACTACGGCCACGGTGGACGAAAATACTTTGCGCACAGCAACTTTGGCGGCATGTTCCCTAACAGTCTGCTCGGACGTTTTCCCTGGTCCTCCTTCTACGGAAGCACTCAGGCCGCTTATCTTGCGAAGGAAGAAATGGTCGCAGGTTCCTTCGGCATGGAAGCGCGCTACCCATTTCTTGACCTAGCAGTCGTACAGGAGTTTCTAAACCTGAAGGCAGATATCAAAAACAACCAATACAAATCTGTTATTCGGGAGTACTTGGATGCACAGGAATTTCAAGTAAAAGAAAACCAAAAGATTGGCTTCGGATTTACCCGCTCAAATTCTGCACAATCTACAAATACTAGAGCGGTTCGAAAGAAGAAGAAATCCATTTTTAAAATTTGGTGATCGGACAGTTTTCATGAAAGACGCCGCTTCTTCCTAACAGAGCGAAGCTGGTGAACGGTCAGAGGATACCGATTTGACAAAGATTTGCATTTTTACCGCGGCCTATAGAGAAGCCCATCATACCTTTGTGAACTTTCATATTGAAAACCTTTTCGAAGGTAGCGCAAGTGTCTGCTGTACTGAAGAGATAGGCAATCAGGGCTCCACTCGCAATCTGCTTGTTAGAACCAATGTCGCAAGATCTCCATGGCACAAGCTTCAAGTGAAGCTGGGGACGTTCGTCAGAAAACGCCGAAAACTACCAATCCGGGGCATCTATGGTTCGGAACGCTCTGCTATAATCAACTTTCTTCAGGCTGAAAAGATCGATGTCGTGCTCTGCGAATTCGGTTGTATCGGCTCGGAAGTGGCTGAAAGCATTAGCGGCACGGGAATACCGATCTATTCTTATTTCCGCGGCTATGATGCAACAGCGCGCCTCAGCTCAGCAAAAGAACGCCGGTTCTTGGCGCGTACAGTCCCAAAGCTAAAAGGAGCATTCTTCGTTTCTCGCTACCTTCTTAACAACCTCGCCCAGTACGGGATCAGAAACCCTAACAGTCACGTCATTCCAAGCGGAGTCAACACTGACGAATTTGTTCCCGGCCAAAAGAACAAGGGCACATTTTTAGCGGTAGGAAGCCTCATCGAGAAAAAACGGCCAGACATCACCGTTGGGGCTTTTTGCCGCGAAGCAAAAACACACCCGAGAGCGAGGCTAACAATAATTGGTGGTGGTCGGATGCTTACACAGTGTCTAGCGATTGTCAAAGAGCATGACATGGAAGATCAGGTTCAATTTCTGGGCGAACAACCGCATGACATAGTGATGAATTACCTACGAAAGTCCGAATTCTTTCTGCAACACTCGGTAACTGGCTCCAATGGCGACGGCGAAGGAGCTCCTACGGCAATTCAAGAGGCCTTGGCGTGCGGTTGCGTGGTGCTTTCAACGCGGCACGCCGGAATTCCAGAATTGGTGACCGATGGAGAAACTGGCTTTTTAGTCGACGAGTTGGATCAAGCCGGTTTCCAGGGATTGATCAAATCCGCACTACAGGATGAAATCGATGTTTGCCGGATCGCCAAGCAGTCTAGGGAGCACTCAGTCCAGTACCTTGATAATAGAGCCCTGATCAAAAAACTTGAAGGCGTTCTAAGCCGCGCTACAGCCGTGGAAGCTCTTTCGTGAAAATTATCCAAAAATTCAAAAATCGTCGCCTTAGGCACCTAACAAAAAGTATTCTGAAGGCTCGTGGAGAAGCGTATGCTGTTCAGTTCAACAAAAAGGCCCGTCAACTGAACCTGACAGTTCGCGTAGAGTGGAATGGATGTTTTTATACGGTTCGCGATGAAACTCTACCCGACTTCTCGTACAACTTTTGTCATGAACGACAAGGGCATCTTGCCTACGCAAACGGACTTATAACACGTGCGAACAACTTGGGAGCCGCCTACTTTCTTTCGAAAATTGATTTCAAAGATGGAGACTGCGTTTTTGATTGCGGTGCGAATGTTGGTGATTTTAAGCTCTGGTTCGAGATCAATAAACTCAAAGTCGATTATTTCGGTTTTGAGCCAAGTCCGAACGAATTTGCGTGTCTCCAGGTAAATGTAAAACCGGGCGTCGCCCACAATGTCGGACTTTGGGATCGCGACGGGGAGATGACATTCTATGTCAGTTCCCAAGGTGCCGATTCAAGCCTGATAGAGCCACCGGATTATGATGAGATGGTTGTCGTACAGAGCCGGCGCCTAGAACAATACATAGATAGAAAAATCAAACTCCTCAAACTTGAAGCCGAAGGTGCCGAGCCCGAAATATTGAATGGAATAGGGGAAAATTTAGACAAAATCGAGTATATTACTGCCGATCTTGGATTTGAACGAGGCGTTAGACAGGAAAGCACACTTGTTCCAGTAATCAACTATTTACTAGCTCGAGATTTCGAACTGATCGAGGTCGGCCATCGACGAATTTGCGCACTGTTCAGGAACAAATCATTTAACAGTTAATACGATGATCGAAAGTGATGGCGATAATTAACCACCGATATCGCGCATGAGCCCGCATTCAATGAGCGAGTCTACTCCAGTGAATTTCTTACTTCCGCTGATAAACAATCCTTCATTCATAAGCCTGTTCAGTTGGGTTTTGTAGTCCCGATAGTGACCCGCATTGTCAGTATGTTGCTTTCTCTCCAGTGCTTCTGTAACCTTACTCTGGAAATCGTCCAAATACTTGAAATGCAGAAGAACACCCCACTCAGGTGCAATGCTGATCTTCTTGTCAATTCCATGAACCCCGCCGGAGAACATGTAGCCATGATCCCATTTCAGAAGTGGGACTTTGCTCTGTACCGCAGCCGTATCCGGTACGGCGCTCTTCACCAACTTGAACAGAAATTGATCGCACCTTCGTCCTAGATCGCTTTCTGGAGCCCGTGTGCGGATCGAAAAAATGAGGGAAAGGAGTCCCTTGTCCAGCCAAGTCTTTCGCCGTTTCGCATTCTGGTGAAACAGCCTTTCACGAGTTCCTCCAAAAATATGCCGCGCGGGCGTCTTGTAACGCTTACCGTGGCTTCCTTTAAGTGGATTGTATCGATATCCCTTGGGGTCAAAATATGAGCACCCGTCAAGAAAGCTATCACCGGCTTTATAGCTAAATTGCTTCAGCGGGCCCTTGGGATACATGTCGACCATTGGACAAAAAAGTGCTTGAAATTGCCGATTGTCCAATGAGCTGACCAGATCATCAATCTTCCGCCCGGGCCAACCAGGATAGACCAAAAGTTCATCAACGTCTGGGAACAGCGTCCAACGCCCAAGCAAATACCGTTCACATAGCAACTGCCGCCAAACCGATTTGTATTCGCTGTAGGGTTTTTCAGTTCGAATAACACTCACATCTGATTGGGCCGCAAGGAAGTCTGACGTGCCGTCATTCGACATGTTATCGACTACAACGAAGTGACGAATGCCGAGTTCGCGATAGTGTTTTAGAAAAAATGGGAAACGGAGAGCTTCATTGAACGCTAGTATCACTGCAACGACACCGTCGGCCGGAATGATAAGCGCGTCGGCATCGAGCGCTCCGAATGCTTCCATAATACGATGCTGGATCAACGTTCCGGTTGACTGATCGATCATTGATCGCACCTAGCCGGCAAAAAAGAGGTTTCTGGTCGCTGGTGTATCGAAATCGAATCCGAACAATTCAATGTCGACGGCGTACCAGTCTGCAACAATTTGCAGCGTTTCGCGTGTATAGATTTCACGATAATCGGTCTGCGCACCTGTGCTGATGTTTCTGCGTTTCAGACTAGATTTCAGGCCTAAATAACGCCCAAGTTCGTCACCCAAATATTCTTGGCGAAGGATGTCAGGCACAATTCTTTCATTTTCATCGACGACATAGTCTCGTTGTGGATACCAACTTCGGATTGCTCTGTGCCAATAATATGGCTCCGTACCAAAAGAGTAGCGCTCCGCTAAGAACCTCTCAAAAGTGGATTTGTTGTAGTCTGCCTTTCCGGCACCATTATTGCGCGTCTGTAGCGCAAACTTAAAACGAGATACCGTTCTGGACCACGGGTTTCGGACAATGGCAAATGCGCGGCACGCTTGTCTGACACAAACATCAATATCGCGATAGCGGGCGTGTTCATAGGCTGGCGTCGCGCCCTTTTTCGACATGTGTTCCTTGAGGCCATCTGCATAGTTCTTGCTAACCAATCTTCTTCGGTTGGCTATGATCAAACATCTTTGCAGTTCTGCGGCGTGCCTGATCGCCATTCCACCATTTTTGGGAATATGAACAAACAGTCGTTTTCTTGGAACAAGGCCCAACCTAACTGGCACGAATTTCAAGAAATTCTTAAGTTGATACTCGTCCATACCGCCGGTTTCTTCTTCTTTTTCATTGTTCAATCGGACCGTATAGAACCGATTCTTCATTCTGCATTAGTTGCTCAAACCCTCCAACACGGGTTGCAACGATGAGAGAACCTCACCGCCTCATGTCGATGCAGTGATGCCTTATCGCAATCTGCCAGGACTGTCCATTTCTGGGTTCGCCGTCGAGATTGAACTGGACTGATTTTTCGGTTTCGATCTGAACATGGCGAACTCTTCGCATGATTAGACCATGCGTCAGATCGTCAGCTCCTCTGTCGAGGAGAGTTTGGAGGAGGTCGATGGCCTTTCCCGATTTTGGGAAAGGCAGGATTGTCAGGTCGAGGAAACCGTCATCCAGTTTGGCACGGGGGCAGAGGCGAATGCCGCCTCCGGCGCGGCGGCCGTTGCCGATGGCAAGCGCAAGAAAAGCGCCTTCCCACTCAAACCCTTCTGCCTCGATCCGTGCCTGGCAGGCTGCTAGCTCGGAAAAGCGGTTGAGACCGGTAAATAGATAGGCAGCCCCGCCCAGCACGCGCTTCAGGTTGGGATCGGTCTGTGCCGTGACCTGCGTGCCGAACCCTCCAGTTGCCATATTGACGAAGGAACAACCGTTGACCTCTCCGATATCCATCGGTTTGGCGCTGGCCCTGGCGGCAAATCGCAAACAGGAAGTGATGTCTGAAGGGTCAAGGCGAATGTGCCGTGCAAAATCATTGGCGGTACCAAGTGGCAAAACGGCAAAGGCGAAAGGGGGGCTTTCACCCTCCGGCACGCTGTGCAGAACGGCATCCACTACCTCGTGAAGCGTTCCATCGCCGCCACCACTGACCAGCGTGTCGATCTTTTGATCTTCATGATCCCTGAGGGCTTCCTGAGCCAACCGGGTGAAATCTCCGGCTTCGAAGGTGACCCGAACGGATACCTCGTGTCCCATGGCCCGCACCGCCTCAACAGCAGAACGTACGTCGCTCCGGCCAGCAGATTTACCGTTTAGGATCAGACGCAGATGCTGTTTGTCCAAGGTTCTGTCCTTTCTGCCCGGGTGTTCGCGGTGATGTCTTCAGATCCGGTTCAGATAACCGATTGCACGGCGCATGTGGAGATGTTTCGAGCCAGATCAAGCGGCAGTCCAGTTTCAAGGTGCAGCACTCCGACCGTTGAGACGCGGCGGCAACGTCGTGCCCGGAACATTCGCAAGCATAGCCGTCTTTGAAGGTCAGCCAGGGAGCATGGTGTCCCGTGCGGTACGCGCAGCACGGGCTTCTTCCATCAACCATTGGCGAAATGCGGAAACAACCGGTCGCATGGTGCGCCCTTCCGGATAGACAAAATAATAAGCACTTTGTTGCTGCACAGAAAGGTCGAACAGGCGCACCAGACGGCCGGAAGAGAGTTCCGCCTCGACGAAAAAGCGGGGAATGAGCGCAGCACCCGCATGATGGATGGCGGCCTCCGAGATCATGACAAACTGTTCGAAACGCGCGCCTTGGAACGCTGCATCGGTTTCCACACCGGCAAGTTCGAACCATTGCCTCCAGGCAAACGGTCTCGTCGCCAGTTGCAGTCGCGGCACGCGGACAAGGTCCATGGGCGACCGAATCTCGTGCCTGTCCCGAAATGCCCGGGACGCAACCGGAATAACCTCTTCGTCGAACAAGTGTTCGGCGATCGCTCCGGCCCAGACCGGATCTCCATGATGAATTGCTCCATCGAACGGTTCTTCACTAAAATCGAAAGGCTGCAGGCGAACACTCAAGTTCAATCCGGCATCCGGATAACGGCGCGCAAAGCCTGCGAGCCGGGGAGCAAGCCATCGTGTGCCGAAGGTCGGCAGAACGGCAAGGTTCAGGACGTCTGCGCTACCGGCATAGGACATGACCTGGCGCGTGGCAGCAGTCATCTGCTCCAGGGCGCCGCGGATGTCGTGCAGATAAAGCCGGCCGGCGTCAGTCAGCACTATGCGCTGCCGCACACGGCGAAACAGCTCCACGCCAAGTCTGTCTTCCAGTTGGCGCACCTGTTTTGAGATCGCGCCCTGTGTCAGGTGCAGCTCTTCTGCGGCACGCGTGAAACTCAAATGTCGAGCTGCGCATTCAAAGGCGATCAGCGTATCGGCAGTCGGGACGAATGCACGGCGCATAGCAATTGCCTTCAGATCATTCCATTTTGTCATGAATGATGGAGCAGGTTTCGCTTTTCTGCAAACGAAACTGCACTAAAACCAGAGGAAACAGAATGAACACCGGTACGAGACACCGAATTCAGAAGCCTCGACAGCCCCGCGGGAGAACACAGTCATGAATGCACCGGCTCAAATTAAATCCTCGCCAGCAGGCGGCGGCACATTCGATTGGCAGGATCCGTTCCAGCTGAGAAGCCAGCTAAACGAAGATGAACAGCTGATCCAGGACACGGCGCGCGCCTTTGCGCAAGACAAACTTCAGCCGCGCATCATTGAGGCCTACCGGGAAGAAAAGACCGACCGGGAAATCTTCAATGAAATGGGTGAACTTGGCCTGCTCGGCGTAACGTTACCGGAAGACTACGGTTGCGCGGGGGCATCTTACGTTTCTTATGGTGTTGTCGCGCGGGAAATTGAACGTGTCGACAGCGGTTACCGATCCATGATGAGCGTTCAATCATCGTTGGTCATGTATCCAATCTACGCTTATGGTTCGGAAGAACAGCGGCAGAAATACCTGCCAAAGCTTGCCACCGGCGAATATGTTGGATGTTTCGGCCTAACCGAACCTGACGCCGGTTCAGACCCTGCCGGTATGCGCACGCGTGCGGAAAAGACAGATGGCGGTTACCGGTTGACTGGCACCAAAATGTGGATCTCCAACGCTCCGATCGCCGATGTCTTTGTTGTGTGGGCAAAGTCTGAAGCACATGACGGCGCCATCCGCGGATTTGTGCTCGACAAGGGCACGAAAGGCCTCAGCGCTCCGAAAGTCGGCGGCAAACTCTCCCTGCGCGCTTCGATCACGGGCGAAATCGTCATGGACGGCGTAGACGTTGGCGAAGATGCCCTGTTGCCGAATGTTTCGGGTCTGAAAGGGCCGTTTGGTTGCTTGAATCGGGCTCGCTACGGCATTGCGTGGGGTTCCATGGGCGCAGCTGAAGACTGTTGGACCCGTGCCTTGCAATATGGCCTCGATAGGGAACAGTTTGGCAGACCGCTGGCCCAGACACAGCTTTTTCAGAAAAAACTAGCGGATATGCAGACCGAGATAACGCTCGGCCTTCAGGCAGCGCTCCGCGTCGGTCGTCTGTTCGACGCTGGCAATGTTGCTCCGGAGATGATCTCGCTCATCAAGCGCAACAATTGCGGCAAGGCGCTGGATATTGCCCGTCAGGCTCGCGACATGCACGGCGGCAACGGTATCCAGGAAGAGTATCATGTCATGCGCCATGCACAGAACCTGGAAACGGTGAACACCTATGAAGGAACGCATGACATCCATGCGCTGATCCTCGGTCGGGCACAGACCGGCCTGCAGGCTTTCTTCTAACGACGTCGAACATCTAAACTTTGCCATCGGCGTCTTGCCGGATGCTCCGATACGCAGATTGCTTCGAGGAATGCTTCATTCCCCTTCACTCAAGGATGCGAGCTGAAGCATGCAACGATTGAGAGCCGGAAAGGCGCTGATCAGTGCAACGGCGATGGTTCGTTGGTCTGCCTCAATCGTTTGGCGGAGTGACGGTGCTATTCAGCAACCAGAAGCGGTTTTTCCGGCAGTTCGTCGGATACGCCGCTTTCCGGTTCGTCACTGTCATTTGAAGTCGACTGCGAGGCATCTACCGGATCCACCTCGATTTCTGCTTCCTGACGATGCTCCGTCTCTTCAGCATTTGGTGCAACGACCTCATCGTCAGACATCTCGCCAGATGGATCGCTGTCAGCCTCCGGTTCTTGGCTGACTTCGCCGGAACTTGCCTCATTCCCATTTTTGTCCGGAAGTGCAGTCCAGTCGATCAGTCTGGTCAACATGTCCTGGAGTACTTCACGCAAACGTTCAACGCGGGTCTTGTCAGGTTCAAATGGCGGGGATTCATGTCGCAGGTAGGCCCGTTGAGCCAGAAGGAGCGACATGGCGTGCACACCATGATCCGGCTGCCCTAAAGTGCGCGTTATCAAGCCACCTTTTGCGTGTTCGTCAACGCTGATTGTGAAGCCTGGAAGCCCTTGAAACGACCCCACCAGAAGATTGCGCAGGTCGGGGTCGGTCGATTTGCCGTCCATGCTGCCGACGCTGACCAGCGGCAGACCTTTGCCGGTAACGCCCTTGATATGGGAGCGCATGGATTGGCAATCCAGAAGAATGACCTTGCCATGCTTCTTCATCAACCGATCCAGTTGGTGTCTCAAAGCCTTGTGGAACGGCTCATAAAACAACAGTTCACGTTGCTCGATCTCGGTTGGACCAGGTTCCTCACCTTCCTGATAAATCCGTTTTCCATCAAGTGTCGTGACGGGACAATGTTCGCCGTCACCATTTTCAACGGCCTTGTCCAGATCGATCACATATCGAGACACAGTCGAACGGATCACCGTTACGTTCAAGATATGGTGAAAGTCAAAAACGCGGTCCAGCTGCCAGGACAAATCGGCCTGCAGACGTCCAGTTGCATTCAGCCGTTTTGACACAGCTTCGGGCATGTC
This sequence comes from Labrenzia sp. THAF82, assembly GCF_009363435.1. GTDB lineage: Bacteria > Pseudomonadota > Alphaproteobacteria > Rhizobiales > Stappiaceae > Roseibium > Roseibium porphyridii. The sequence continues at coordinate 85,398 of NZ_CP045354.1, forward strand.
CGTACCGCTGTGAGGCAGGCACAGAATAACAGGGCTTTCACCTTCATTCACCAGGATCATGCTGCAACGCCTAACTGACGATACCGACCGGTTGTAACTTGAAGAAATTGCTTTACGGAGACAAGGTGTTTTCTGTTCAACCGCAGGGCGCAGCCTCCTTCATTATTTCAACCAGCTATCTAATCAATTGTTTTTTCAGTGTGTTAAACCCTGACGGGGCTCGCGGACGCAATTTGCTCCGTCGAGATGCTCCTATCACAATTGCTCCATCCACTTGTTCGCAATTGCAGCAAGGTAGCGATTGAGCCGACATTCGACGTTCAGTCCCAGAGGTGTTGCAGTCTTGACGGATCGGTCCGTAGCGACAATTTTGGCATCCGGCTACATACCAATCCCTACGACAAGTCCGTTCTGATCTCCACTGGAAAAACAAGGATCTCCCCGTGACGCTGCGCAATGGCAAAGAGTTTTTGATGATCCCCGGTCCAACGAATGTGCCCGACGAGGTGCTGCGCGCCATGCACCGCCCCGCCGTGGACATTTACGAAGGTCCTCTGTTGGAAACCACAGATTATTGCCTTGCCAAGCTCAAGGAAACATTCCGAACCAAAGGCAAGACCTACATTTACGCTTCCAACGGCCATGGAGCCTGGGATGCTGCCCTGTGCAACACACTTCGTCGGGGCGACAAGGTATTGGTTCTGGAGTCCGGTCGTTTTGCACTCGGCTGGGGCGAGGCCGGGCAGATCAATGGGCTGAATGTCGAAGTCCTGCCGGGGTCTTGGGAGAAGAGCGTCGATCCCAAACTCCTTGAGAACCGTCTTGCCATGGACAAGTCGCACGAAATTCGGGCCGTACTGGTGGTGCAAGTCGACACGGCGTCTGGTGTCTGGAATGACATCGCGGCACTGAGGCAAGCAATTGATGCCGCCGGACACCCCGCTCTTTTCATGGTCGATACCATTGCATCGCTTGGCTGCATGCCGTTTGAAATGGATGCCTGGGGCGTCGATGTGGCACTCACCGGATCCCAAAAAGGTCTGATGTGCCCTCCCGGGCTGTCCTTTGTTGCCGCTGGTTCGAAAGCAGACGAGGCGCACAAGACCGCGGACCTCAGGACAAACTACACTGACTGGACATTCCGTCAGGGAGCAGAACACTACCAGAAATACTGCGGCACCCCACCAGAGCACCTCCTGTTCGGATTCCGAAAGGCTCTGGAGCTCCTTTTTGAAGAAGGTCTGGAAAAAGCCTGGCGCAGGCATGCACTTCTAGGTGAAGCGACGCGCCGAGCGATTGAGGTGTGGTCGGAAGGTGGCGCCGTCAGCTTCAACGTCAGCGAGTCGAATGCCCGCTCCAACAGCGTCACGGTGCTGAAGATTGGTGAAGGAAATGCAGCCGCGTTGCGCGATTTCACCAAGGAGGTCTGCGGTGTGACTGTTGGCGGCACCATAGGAGACTTGTCCGGGAAAGGTATCCGGATCGCGCATATGGGTCATGTCAATGCGGTCATGCTGCTTGGCACGCTTTCGGCCGTGGAACTCGGTTTCCAAAGACTTGGAATTCCGCACGGCAAAGGTGGTGCACAGGCAGCCATGGACTATCTGGCGCAGTCGCTTTGACCCTATTCGTGCAGTTCGATCGTTCCCTTGCTGGTCTCCGAAAATTCCCAAATGCAACGCACGCCCAACTGGTCAGGCCTCAAGCCGGTCTTCCAGCCGTTCACAAATTGTCTTGAGAACTTTGACCCGGGCGTGGCGCTTGTCTTCTGATGAGACAAGTGTCCAAGGGGCATAGTGCGTGGACGTCCGGTCGACCATATCACCTGCCGCAATCGCATATTGATCCCATTTCAATCTGTTGCGCCAATCCTCGTCGGTGATCTTGTGCTGCTTGTAGGCCGTATCTTCCCGCGCCTTGAAACGGCGCAACTGCTCATCCTCAGAGATCGCCAGCCAGAATTTGCAGACGATAAACCCGAAATCCGTCAGCTCCTGTTCGAATTCATTGATTTCATTGTAGGCCCGCAACCAGTCTTCATGACCGGCAAATCCCTCGACACGTTCAACCAGAACGCGCTCGTACCAGGACCGGTCAAAGATTGCGAAATGACCCTTGCGCGGCAAGCGACGCCAGAACCGCCAAAGATAAGGACGCGCCTTTTCCTCATCGGTGGGAGCCGAAATAGGATGGACTTTGTAGATACGCGGGTCCAGCGGACGGATCACACGACGGATGGCCCCGCCCTTGCCGGCTGCATCGTTGCCTTGAAAGACAAGAACCACGCCCGTTTTAGTCATCGCCTTGCGGTCCGAAAGTTCCGACAGGATCTTCTGGTAGCGTTCCCGGTGTTCTACATATTCGGCCTTTTCGAGCGATTCGGTCAGGTCAATTGTGTCGACTGCTGTTTCGCGTGTCAGGCCGCCAACGACCGGCGGAGCTGCCACAGATCGGGGCTCACCGTCTTCGATTTTCAGCTTCATTGACCGGGCAACGGTTTGAGCCAAGGCGACATCCCGATATTCGGGATCTTGGGAGGGGATCACGAACCAGGGTGCATATCCCTTGGAGGTTTCAAGGATGATCTTTTCACCTGCTTCACTGGCTTTCTTGTGGTGCTTGAGCGCTGCCCAATCAGCGAGAACATGACGGGCGGCATGCTTCTTCGGAATCGAAGAGAGACGTTTTTCCTGCTCTTTTTTCGGCAGGTAGAACCAGAATTTGAGGATGAGCACATCTTCGTTTGACAGCATCTCTTCAAAGCGGCGGATTCGCACCAGCGCCTTTTCGAAAGCGTCTTCGTCGATCTTCTTGTAAATCAGATCGCGCAGGATCGACTGGTACCAGCTGCCGAAGACGATGGCTGTTTCACCCTTGGCCGGAAGATCGCGCCAGTAACGCCAAAGAGGCGGACGCAATCGCGCTTCGTCCATCGGCTCACCGTAAGCATTGCAAACAAGGTGACGTGCGTCCATCCAACCATAGAGCCTGGCGACCGCCTCACCCTTACCTGCGCCGTCCAGACCATCGACCAGAATCAGCGTGGAAAAAGACTGCTTTTCAACAACCGGCAGCTGAGCTGACAGCAAGGCCTCGCGAATCTCCGGCTCCATTTTCTTGAAAGTCTTCTTTGTCATTTTCTGCGGTAAACGTGCCGATTCAAACATCAAAGCCTCCAGAAAAAGCATGGCGCACGCATCGTTGAGCACCTGAAAGTATATAACTTTGTTTCATGTCAGAGCGCCGCGCGACATGACAAACCGATTTTTCGCTATTGGATGAACGCATGTGCGCTTATATGAAGCAACAGTTGATGCTGCCTGAAAAGCAAGGTCGGGCAGTTTCTGCAATTGATTTTGATACCTGATCCAACAGACAGATTTCTGTGACCGAATTTCTTGATCCAGTTCTGACGTTCATAGCTGAAAACCCATCTCTGGCCGGCATAATCTGTTTTCTGGCCGCCATGGGTGAAGCGCTGTTCATCATCGGTTTGTTCGTGCCGACGACTGTCGTTCTTGTGGGAGCAGGAACTCTGATAGGGCTCGGCAACCTGGATCCGGTGCCGATCTTCATATGGACAACACTCGGCGCGACGGCAGGCGATGCCATTTCATATTGGATTGGCTGGAAGTTCAAAGACAAGATCAGAAGCATGTGGCCGCTTCGAAATTATACCCACATGCTCGACAGCGGTGAGGCGTTCTTCAAACAGCATGGCGGCAAAAGTGTCTTCATCGGCCGCTTCGTGCCGGGCGTAAAATCGGTGGTTCCCGGCATTGCCGGAATGGCAGGCATGAATTTCTCCCGCTTTACCGTCGTGAACGTCACGTCTGCATTTGCCTGGGCAGCGGCGCATCTGGGGCCCGGTATCATTGCAGGGTCCGCTCTGAGTGCGATCGGTGAAATCAGCGGTCGTCTTGCGCTCGTGCTCGGTGTCCTGCTGGTGATCATTTTCCTGGCCGTCATGCTGGGCCGTTGGCTGATCCTGATTATCCTGCCCCTTTTTCCCAATGCCCATGCGGCAATCGTCAACTGGTTCGCAAGGCACGGGAACCCGGCGTCACAATGGATCGCACGAAACTTTGACCCAGCGCACCCACGGTCAAGCGGCATGCTTGCCTCGGCCTTGTTGCTGCTGATCAGCATGCCGGCATTTTTCTGGGTCGTGAGCGAAGTTGCTCCAGGCGAGCCGTTGGTGCGCGCAGACCTGGCGATTTTGAACCTATTCGACAGCCTACGCACGCCTGCCGGCGACAAGATCATGGTGTTCATGACGACGCTCGGCGACGGGATCGTGGTGACAGCTGTCGCGGTTGTCGTCGCAGGATATCTCTTTGTTCGAAAAGCCTGGCGGCGCGGCATCGGTTTTGTCATCGCAATGGCGGGCACCGCGATGTTCGTGCCTTTGTTCAAACTGCTTTTGCACCGTTCAAGACCGATCGAACTCTACAGTGGGGCCGACGCCTACAGCTTTCCAAGCGGCCATGCCACGCTCAACGCCGTTCTATTCGGCATTTGCGCCGTCCTGGCCGCTCATGACCTCAATCGATGGGCAAAAGCCGCCATATTCACCATTACCGCCGCCTTCGTCATCACGATCGGCTTTTCACGCGTCTATCTCGGCGCGCATTGGATGTCCGATGTGTTGGCGGGCCTGCTGTTCGGAACAGCCATGGTGTCTGCGTTCGCGTTTGTATTCGGACCAATTCACAATGAGAAAATCGGCCAGTTGACGATAGGCTCCCTCGTGGTTCTCACACTGACGGTTTTTGGCGGTTGGCATCTGTCGACAAGCTTCGATCAGGCGCTTGTGACCTATCAACCGCGCGACCACAAGGAAATCATGACCGCCACCAGTTGGCGTGAGGGCGGCTGGATGGCCCTGCCAGCCAATCGGATCGAATTGAACGGCGACAGGGAAGAGCCCTTGGTCATCCAGTATTCGGGTCCGCTGGGATCCTTCGCAACTGCTGCGGAAAAGCATGGCTGGCAGCAACCGCCGAAATGGTCCCTGACAACCGCAGGCGGTTTCGTTGAAGGCAAGACGCCACCCGACTCACTCCCTATTCTGCCGCGGACCCAAAATGGGCGCCAGCCTGATCTTGTTCTGATACGCAATGACGACACGGGAACAGAAAGCGGCCGGTGGGTGCTTCGCCTCTGGCCAAGCCGCTACGAAATCCTTGATGCAGGCCAGATCAGCCCGTTGTTCGTCGGCAGTGTCGTGCATGAAGACATTTTGCGGCCGATGGGTGAGTTTTCAGGCCCTAGGACCGATCTACATATCCCGGACCCTGCCGACAATCCCGCGCTCCTGGTGTCGGGCGCAATGACCCGCAAACGTGTGGACGGAACCGAAGTCGTGCTGGCTGAACAACCAGCCGGTTCGGCCAAGCGTGTCAGTACGCCTGAAAAATAAGCGGCCAGTCCTTCGGAGCCATTTCTATACCGTCGCAGTCGGACTTCTCTCTGAATTCCAAAAGCTCGAGCTCCAGAACCTCACCCGGTGCATCTATCAACCGGTGGACACGATAGCTGCCGCAATCGCCAACACCACGATTGAGGCTGGTCGTGCGGATGAACCCCTTCGGACCGAGAATATCCGCATTCATGGCCTGATAGATTTCGCCGTTTTCACCAGGCGGATTGGGCAGGGTCAGAAGATTGCCCCAGCCTTGTGGCGGGTTTTGCGTGATCACGAGCGCTGTCGCGGCTTGATAGGCAGCCGAGATGCAGGGCACTTCCCAGAGTAGATAGTAATCATTGATGACATACCGTGCTCCACCCAGGCGTGAAACCCGTCGACATCGCATTCATCACCGGCATTTTCACGCACAAGCTGAACAGCTTCCGGTGGCAATTGAGACATGTCATCCAGAATTGTCTGACGCCCGATCGGAATGCCATTCGGCGGTCCCGGCACGCGCGTTTCAGGTTCGCGAACCGGCGCTGCCTTGGCCGATTGCGTGCGCGGCTGCAAACACCCCAGATGACCTTTTGCGCTGGCAACAAACGGGACCTTGCCTTTCTGAATGACGGTCATATCGGCATCTTTGATTCGATAAAGTTCGCCAGAAAGTCCCGCGTCACCAATCTCGACATGCACGCGGATTTCCCGGTCTTCGGTGGCATAGAGGTAGTGCGAAGAAAGACCGTTGATGCTCTCACCACCCTCCGCCAGCTGGTAGAGCGCGTGAACAGTTTCTCCTGCCTTGATACGGGCCGGGCCCTGATATCCATCATTTATCGCGTTGGCATGAAACAGAAATGCGTATCGGTCAGTTTCCGGGTCCCTGTCATCTTGCCAAAGCGAAAAACGGCAAGGATCAATTCCCTGTTCGATATCTTCCTTGCCGAAGAGTTTCAAAGAGACCTTGATGTCATCATCCGCGGCCAAGGCCATGTTGCCACCGGCCAAGCTCAAGACAAGAATATATGCGGCCGACAAAGCCAGATTGATCTTCATTTGCGCCCCTTCCCCAGGTCGTCCATCAGCCGTTAAACAGCATTCACGGCAGGTTGCCGCAAAATCCTGCATCTCGCCAGATTGTTCTTTTTCGCCAGGTCCGCAGTTGGTTGATACCGAAGGCCCTTGCTACTTTCTTATTATATTCATATATTCGAACATATGGTAACAAAAGGCTCATCATGACCGAATTCACACCCTTACTCAGCTTCGGCGGCGGCGTCCTGATTGGTCTTGCCGCTGTTGCTCTTATGGCAGTTCACGGCCGAATTGCCGGCATCAATGGCATCGTCAGCGGTTTCCTGACAACGCAGCTCAACAAGGATTGGGCGTGGCGAGCGGCCTTTCTGGCGGGCATGGTTGCAAGCCCTCTGATCTTTCTTGGTCTCAGCGGTCAGCTTCCGGAAATCTCAATACCGTCCTCTCCACTGCTTTTGGTCGTCGGCGGCTTTCTGACAGGTGTCGGCACAACATTCGGTTCCGGGTGCACCAGCGGGCACGGTGTGTGCGGAATGTCCAGGCTGTCCGGCCGTTCAATCGTTGCGACCATGACCTTCATGATGACAGCAGCAATCACCGTTTATCTGACCAGACACGTTTTCGGAGGCTGACGAAATGAGACTTCTCTTTGCATTCGCTTTCGGCCTCCTCTTTGGATGCGGCATTCTGATTTCCGGGATGGGCAACCCGGCCAAGGTTCTGAACTTCTTCGATGTCGCCGGAACCTGGGATCCGAGCCTTGCCTTCGTGATGGGGGGCGCCCTGCTTGTGACAGCTATCGGCTATCGGCTGATTTTCCGCATGCAACAACCGCTTCTGGCCCAGGCATTCGCGCTTCCAACAAAGCAGGATCTGGACACCAGACTTGTCGGCGGCTCGGCAATTTTCGGAATTGGCTGGGGATTGAGCGGCTTCTGCCCCGGCGGTCTGGTGCCGGTCCTGGGAATTGGACTGATGGAACCCTTGCTGACATTCGCTGCGATCATCGCAGGCATGCTGGCAGCAAGATGGGCAATCTCAACACGTTATCGATCAGACACGGCGCAAGCCTGATCCAGGCAGCACCAAGATATAGGGAGATGAAGATGAGCACATCGAATTACCCGGTCGACATGACCAGCAAACCGGAAGTCAAAGCTTTCTTTGACCCGGCCACAAATACGATCAGCTATGTGGTCAAGGACCCGGCCACCAATGCCTGCGCCGTTGTCGACAGCGTTATGGATATCGACTACGCGGCGGGGCGGATCACATACGATCATGCCGACGAGATCATCGCCTATATCCAGGAAAAAGACCTGAAACTGGAATGGTTGATCGAGACGCACGTACACGCGGATCATCTTTCAGCCGCTCCCTACATTCAGCAAAAGCTCGGCGGAAAATTGGGTATCGGTGAAAAAATCACGGTGGTTCAGGAAACCTTCGGAAAGGTGTTCAACGAAGGCACCGAGTTCCAGCGTGACGGAAGCCAGTTCGACAAGCTGTTCAAGGACGGCGATACCTATCAGATCGGTGAACTTACTGCGTTCGTGATTTACACGCCCGGCCATACGCCCGCCTGCATGGTTCACGTCATGGGCGACGCGGCCTTTGTTGGCGACACGCTGTTCATGCCGGATGGCGGATCCGCTCGCGCTGACTTTCCCGGTGGCGATGCCGCAATGCTTTACGATTCCATTCAAAAGCTGCTGGCTCTGCCGGACGCGATGCGTTTGTTCATGTGCCACGACTACGGCCCGAATGGCCGGGACATCCAGTGGGAAACGACCGTTGGAGACGAAAAAGAACACAACATTCATGTCGGTGGCGGCAAGTCGAAATCCGAATTCGTCAAGTTCCGGACGGAACGCGACGCCGTATTGGACATGCCGAAGCTCATTATTCCCTCACTTCAGGTGAATATGCGTGCCGGACAGCTTCCCCCGTCGGAAGACAATGGCAAAACCTTCCTGAAGGTGCCGGTAAACGGTCTTTGAAACCCGGAAAAGAACAAAGTGCCAGCCTGCTTCCCCGGAACGTGGGGATGCGGGCTGATGTGAGCTGACGATTTTTGGTCGGTGCCGGCAGGAGGCGGCAATCCATGAACCCCATCAATGAACGTATTTCGGTAGCACCGCAAATCCGCCCGCAAGACCTGGCAGAAATCGCACAGCAGGGATTTCGATCCGTTATCTGTAACAGACCCGACGGGGAAGGCGCGGATCAACCGGTCTTTGAGGAAATCGAGGCCGCCGCGATGAAGCTCGGTCTCGAGGCACGTTATCTGCCTATTGTTGCGGGCAAGGTGCGAGACGAGGATGCGGACGACTTCGGCAAATTGATGGAGGAATTGCCAAAGCCGATTCTGGCCTATTGCCGCACAGGCACCCGCTCGGCAACACTTTGGTCCTTGTCGCAGGCTGAAACGCTGCCATTGGCCGATATTCTGGCCCAGACAAAGGCTGCCGGTTACGACATGGCAGGTGTTGTGCGTCGGATCGCCAATGGCGGACGGACGCCGACGGATGCAGTGGAAGATGCCAGGTTCGATGTCGTGGTTGTCGGCGGCGGAGCGGCGGGCATTTCGGTTGCTTCCAGCCTCCTCTCCAGAAAATCCGATCTGGACATCGCCATAATTGATCCGGCTGATGTGCACTACTACCAGCCCGGATGGACCATGGTCGGTGGCGGTATTTTCCAAGCTTCCGATACGGCCCGGACCATGGGCTCACTCATTCCGAAAGGCGTGCACTGGATCAAGTCGGCGGTTGCAGCTTTCGAACCGAAAGACAATGCCATCCTACTCGATGGTTGCCGCGTTGTGAAATACAGCCGCCTCGTAGTTTGCCCAGGCCTCAAACTCGATTGGCACAAGGTCGAAGGGCTGGTCGACACGCTCGGCAAGAACGGTGTCACATCGAATTATCGCTACGACATGGCCCCTTACACCTGGCAGCTGGTTCAAAAAATGCAGGAAGGCCGTGCCGTCTTCACGCAGCCACCCATGCCGATCAAATGTGCCGGTGCGCCGCAAAAGGCGATGTATCTGTCAGCAGATCACTGGAACAAGTCAGGACGGCTCGGCAAGATCGATATTCAGTTCATGAATGCCGGTGGTGCACTGTTCGGGGTCAAGGACTACGTTCCCGCCTTGATGGAATACATAGAGCTTTACGGCGCTGACCTGAATTTCTTTCACAACCTGATTGCCATCGACGGGCCCTCCAAGAAAGCTGTTTTCGAGGTCAAGGTCCCCGATGCGGTGCCCAGGCAGATTGATGTCGAGTTTGACATGATCCATGTGACCCCACCCCAAGTCGCACCGGATTTTGTCCGGGTATCACCTCTCGCCGACGCGGCAGGCTGGATCGACGTCGACCAGTCGACACTCAGGCACAAGACGTTCGAGAATATCTGGTCTCTGGGTGATGTCATGAATGCACCAAATGCCAAAACCGCTGCAGCTGCGCGCAAGCAGGCACCCGTTGTGGCAGAGAACATCGTTTCCGACATACAAGGACACAGCGCCACGGCACAGTATGACGGTTATGGATCCTGTCCGCTAACGGTTGAGCGCGGCAAGATTGTACTTGCCGAGTTCGGTTATGGCGGAACGCTGTTGCCGAGCTTTCCGCGTTGGCTGGTGGACGGGACCAGGCCAACGCGGACTGCATGGCTCTTGAAAGAACGCATTTTGCCACCCGTCTATTGGCGCGCCATGTTGCGTGGCAAGGAATGGATGGCAAAACCTGAAAAGGTCAGTGCTGCCTGACCGCAGTCGAAGAGTTCTTTCCCAACCTCCTTCGGGCCGGATTTCCGGCTCGTTTTGCTCTCGAAAAGGCACAAGATGATCCGGTTTCAGCGTTATTTGCCCATACTTGACTGGGGCAGCCGCTACGACAGGGAGACGGCGACCAGCGACCTGGTTGCCGCGGTGATCGTGACGATCATGCTGATCCCGCAGTCGTTGGCCTATGCGCTGCTCGCGGGACTTCCCCCGGAGGTCGGGCTCTACGCTTCCATTCTTCCTTTGGTCGCCTATGCAATTTTCGGCACCAGCCGGGCATTGGCCGTCGGCCCCGTTGCCGTCGTGTCGCTCATGACTGCTTCCGCGGTGGGTGAATTTGCTCAGCAGGGTACGCCGGAATATCTGGGCGCGGCTATCGTGCTGGCGTTTGTCTCGGGTCTGATGCTTGTGCTCATGGGGCTGTTTCGCCTCGGATTTCTGGCCAACCTCCTCAGTCACCCGGTCATCTCGGGCTTCATAACCGCCTCAGGCCTTCTGATTGCTTCCAGCCAGCTGAAACATCTTCTCGGTGTTCAAGCACATGGCCACACGTTATACGACATTGTTCTGTCGATTGTGTCTCACCTCAATGAGGTCAACTGGATCACTTTCGCTATCGGGTTCAGCGCGACAGGGTTTCTGTTCTGGGTCAGGAAAAGCCTGAAAAAGATGTTGCTCGGTATTGGGCTGAAGCCTTTTCTGGCCGACATCCTAACCAAGGCCGGGCCAGTGGCAGCGGTCGCTGCAACGACGATCCTTTCTGCGGCATTTGAATTGGGTGAGCGCGGTGTCAGGATTGTTGGCGATATTCCCTCCGGTTTGCCGGTACCGCAACTGCCATCCTTTGACAGTGACCTTTGGCTGGCCATGGCCGGGCCTGCGCTCCTGATTTCGGTCATCGGTTTCGTGGAGTCGGTTTCTGTCGCACAGACCCTTGCGGCCAAGAAACGCCAACGTATCGAACCGGATCAGGAACTGATCGGCCTTGGTGCGTCCAACATTGCTTCAGCGGTCTCCGGCGGCTACCCGGTCACCGGCGGTTTCGCGCGCTCGGTGGTCAATTTCGATGCTGGTGCCGCAACACCTGCAGCCGGCGCATTCACGGCCGTCGGCATCGCGCTTGCGACGCTGTTTCTGACGCCGCTTTTGACCTTTCTGCCACAGGCCACACTTGCAGCCACAATCATCGTCGCCGTTCTATCGCTTGTTGATTTTGGTGCCATTCGACGCACCTACGCCTATTCCAAGAGCGACTTCGCAGCCATGGCGGCCACCATCCTTGTCACTCTGTTTTTTGGTGTCGAACAGGGCGTGGTGACAGGCGTCGGCCTGTCGATAGCGCTTTATCTTTATCGTTCCAGCCGGCCCCACACCGCGATTGTCGGAATCGTTCCTGGCACCGAACACTTTCGTAATATCGACAGACACAAGGTGATTACCGGAGACAGTGTTCTGACATTGCGGGTCGATGAAAGCCTCTTTTTCGCCAATTCACGGTATCTGGAAGATCGGGCCTATGCCCTTGTGGCAGAAAATCCGGATATCGATCATGTGGTTCTGATGTGTCCCGCAGTGAATGCCGTTGATGCCAGTGCGCTTGAAAGCCTTGAAGAAATCAATCTCAGGCTCTGGGATTCGGACGTCACGTTTCATCTGTCGGAAGTCAAAGGTCCGGTCATGGATCGATTGAAGCGCACCGATTTTCTGGATCACCTGACTGGTCAGGTGTTCTTGAGCCAATACGACGCCCTGTGCGCGCTCGATCCTTTGACGGCTCATATCGCGGAATCGCGCACGCCCAAGAAACCGGCTCGATCAGCCGTCTGGTCGGGACCCGAGATCTAGTTTCAGGGTCAGTTGCTTTTTTGAGACTGCAGGATCGGGATGATCTTACGGCAAAATCTGAAGTGAACAGGCACTTTTTCGCCTTCCTGTACGAGCAACCCATCCGTGCCACGTGGCTGGACGGTCACCAGCTCGATGGATTCACCACCATCGTTCAAAAGGCAGTTGATTGCGGCACGTTGTGTCATGCGACCGGCGCGCTCGGCCCCATAGACCTGGCAAATCCTGCCCGGCGTTTCCAGCAATCCCCGATAGATCACCAGGGCGGATCCCGGTTCGCTTCGGTCAACACGCGGCACAGGGCAATTTTCCAGTTCACGAACCCAGATCCCCTGGGCAAATTCAGCAAATCTCAAATCAAGCGTCTTGCCCTGCAAAAGCGGGGCGGATTTGGGCACCTGGAAAAGACGATCTCCCTTGCCTGCATGCGCTGCAGACGAGAGGGCAGCAAACAGGCTCGCCAGAAAGACAACATTCAATAGTTTTCGCAAGCGCCAGTTCCCTCCCGGTTTGGCATATCCAATCGGTCGACACCTCCGTGTGTGTGCCGCCCGAAACGACTTCTAGGACACGCAATTTCTCACGTCAGGTCAACTCCATCGTTTGTGCAACTTCTCAATGACCCTTGAAAAAATCGAACAAACATGGAACAAAATTAGAATGAATAACGATATTGGGCAATCCCCAGGCAGGCTACAACTCGACGATCCATTGAAAGACGGGCGTCAGTCCGACACAGCGCTCAAGGTTTGGCGCGGGACGGCGCGTTTGCTCCGGCAGCTCAACTTCGCTTCGCTTGCAGAAGTCACGCTTGCCTCTTCCCGTCGCGCTGATCTGATTGCGCTCGGACCAAAACACGAAATATGGATTGTCGAAGTCAAATCCTCGATCGCCGACTTCCGAGCAGACAGCAAATGGCCAGACTATCGGGAGCACTGCGACCGTCTTTTTTTTGCAACTCATCCTGACGTCCCGCTGGACATTTTTCCGGATGAAGCGGGGCTGATTGTTTCCGACGGCTATGGCGCCGAAATCCTGCGCAATGCGCCTGAACACAAACTCGCTGCCGCGACGCGCAAATCAGTCACTCACAGATTTGCACGCCATGCTGCCAATCGCCTGCATTCCCTGTCGGACCCCGACGGCACTCAGATGCTCGACTGGATGTAAGGACGCGCTCCGCAAATCCGAATGCAGTGCGCGGCGTAAAGATAACAAGGTCAATCGTCGGGTCTGCTCAACAGTGTCACCTTCAGTTCAAGTTGTCTGGTTCAAAAGAGATCTGCGAATACAGGATCATGAACCACTAAAACGTGCTGTGCTGAGAGGCCAGGTCCTGCCGCTATATGTCGTTGAGCCTTCACTTTGGACCCAGCCGGATTTTTCCGCACGGCAGTATTCATTTCTACAGGAATGCCTTGAAGGCCTTAAGGAAGATCTTGCGTTGCAAGGCCAGCCGTTGATCGTTCGCGTTGGCGCTGTGACTGATGTTTTGACCCGACTTTTGCAACAGACATCAATCGCGGGTCTTTGGTCTCACGAGGAGACGGGAAACGGCTGGACCTATCAGAGGGACAAACAGGTTGCTGACTGGTGCCGCACAAACGGGATCGTCTGGACTGAATGTCGACAAACCGGTGTCATTCGCCGCCTTGAGTCCAGAGACGGATGGGCAAATCGCTGGGACACTTTCATGGCCGTCGAGCCTATTGAAACGCCCTGTCTCAAAACCTTGTCCGGCATTGATCCCGGACATGTGCCGACAGCAAGTGAGATTGGCCTTTCGCCAGACCCGTGCAAAGGACGACAAATTGGCGGTAGAAAGGCTGCTCTGGACACACTGGAGAGCTTCCTTTTCAAGCGCGGAAAACCCTATCGCGCTGCAATGGCGACACCGGTCAAGGCCTTTGATGCTTGCTCCCGCCTGTCCCCGCACCTTGCGTTCGGAACGCTTTCCATGCGTGAAGTCGCACAGGCAACATGGGACCGACAGCGCAACCTGAAGCACTCAAACGAACCTGGCAAAAGCACGTGGCAGGGTGCCATGCGCTCCTTTTCCGGACGCCTCCACTGGCATTGCCACTTCATGCAGAAACTGGAAGACGAGCCACGTCTGGAATTTGACAACCTGCATCGCGCCTATGACGGACTGAGATCAAGGGAGCCGGACCAGACACGTCTGAGGGCCTGGCAAACCGGTGAATCCGGCCTACCTTTTGTCGACGCATGCATGCGTGCGCTTCATCAAACCGGCTGGATGAATTTCCGCATGCGAGCCATGCTGATGGCAGTTGCCAGTTATCACCTTTGGCTTGACTGGAGAGCTCCGGGGCTCCATCTCGCCAGACTGTTTACAGACTACGAGCCGGGTATCCACTGGCCGCAAGTGCAGATGCAATCCGGGACGACCGGCATCAATACGATCAGGATCTACAATCCGGTGAAACAGGGACAAGATCAGGATCCCACCGGCGACTTTGTTCGACGCTGGGTGCCTGAACTGGCCCAAATTGATCCAGCCTTTGTTCATGAGCCCTGGAAAGCGGACAACGCATCCAAAGTGCTCGACAAAACATATCCGTTTCCTGTGGTTGATCACCTGAGCGCAGCAAAGGAAGCACGGGAAAAAGTCTGGGCCGTTCGCAAGGGCTATGCCTTTCGAGGAAAGGCCGCCGATATCCAATCGAAACATGGCAGTCGAAAAAGCGGGATTCCAATGCGCGGACAGAGTGCGCGCCGCCGCAACACCCGCCGGAAGGATCCGAGGCAATCGGACCTCTTTGGAGACGGCGTATGAAGATGCGCAAGAAAGGCGACCTGCCCGAAAAGCTATGCGCTTTCTGCGGTCGCCCGTTCTCGTGGCGCAGAAAATGGGTGAAGACGTGGGAAAGCGTTCGATATTGTTCCGAACGTTGCCGCCGTCAGCGGTCGCCTGTTGAAGACTGCGCTGGCCGGACCGACTGACCAGCGCAGAAATGTGCCGTTCTCTTAGACAAACAGATTGGCGAGGCTTTCCAGATATTCCTGCTTGCCGGATTTCGGCTGAGGCTCCAGATCGCTGGTGTGCACCCTTTCAGCCAGAGCTTCAAGAGAAGAACCGCCCTTAAGTATTTCGGCGTTTTCCGGCTTTTGCCAACCGGCATAGCGGTCATCGACGAAGCCTTTCATCCGACCGTCCTCGATCATTTCGGCTGCCGCCTTCAAGCCACGCGCAATTGCGTCTGCAGAGCCGACATGCGCCTGGATCAGATCAACTGGATCAAGCGACTGACGTCGCAGTTTGGCATCGAAATTCGTACCGCCGCTGGTAAACCCGCCAGCCAACAGGATTTCATAATAGGCCAGTGCCAGCTCAGGAACGTTCATGCCGAAATGATCGGTGTCCCAGCCACACTGATAATCGTTCCGGTTCATATCCACGGATCCGAAAATGCCGAGTGAACGCGCCATATGCAGTTCGTGTTCGAAGGAATGACCGGCCAGGATCGCATGGCCCTGTTCGATGTTCATCTTGACTTCGTTTTCCAGCCCATAGGCCTTCAGGAAGCCATAGACGGTCGCGACATCATAGTCGTACTGGTGTTTGGACGGTTCCTGAGGTTTTGGTTCAATCAGGATAGCGCCTTTGAAGCCGATCTTGTGTTTGTACTCGACCACCATGTTGAGGAACCGGCCGAGCTGATCAAGCTCTTGCTTGATGTTGGTGTTGAGCAGGGTTTCATAGCCCTCGCGCCCACCCCAAAGGACATAGTTGGCACCGTTGAGGCGTTGGGTTACGTCCATGGCGTTCTTCACCTGCGCCGCCGCGTAAGCGAAGACATCCGGGTCCGGGTTCGTGGCAGCGCCGCTCATGAACCTGCGGTTGGAGAACATGTTCGCCGTTCCCCACAACAGGCCGATGCCGGTATCGGCCATTTTCTTTTCAAAGATATCGGCAATCGCGTTTACGTTGGCATTGCTCTCGGCGAGCGTCTTGCCTTCAGGAGCGATATCCCGGTCATGGAATGTGAAGAACGGCATGCCCAGGATCTGGAACATCTCAAACGCAACATCAGCCTTCAGCCGGGCCTGATCCATCGGGTCGCCGCCGGCAGTCATCCAGGCTCTCATGAAGGTTTCGCCGCCGAATGGATCGGACCCGGGCCAACAGAAATTGTGCCAGTAGCAAACCGCGAGGCGCAAATGGTCTTCCATGCGCTTGCCCAGAACGATTTCGTCCTTGTTGTAATGGCGGTATGTCAGCGGATCGCTGCTCGACGAACCGGCATATTGAATCGGCTGCAAATCGCCAAAAAACCCAGTGCTCATAATCAAATCTCCTTGGAATTTCAGAAACCGGACTGCTTCAGAGCCGGATAAAGCTTGCGCCAGCGCCCATAGGCCTCAGCGTATGATTCTGTCAGTGCGGGACGGGGCTCTATGCTGGCCTTGATGGATGGCTTTGAAAAAATACCCTCCGTCGTCCCAAGAGCAGCTGCTTGGCCAAGGCGTGCAGCCCCGAGCGATCCGCCAAAATCTCCGTCGACCGGAACGTCCACGGTCACGTTCAACAGGCTGGCAATGATTTCCAGCCAGGTATCGGAGCGCGATCCACCGCCCACCGCCAGCAGCCGGTCGACACGCGTGCCTGCGACACTCAAGGCCTCAAGGCAATCCTTCAAAGCGAAGGCAACACCATCGAGCACTGCATGGGTCAGTTCTGCATCGCCGGTGTCATGCGAGATCCCGAAAAACCCCGCACGGATGTCGACGTCATTATGCGGCGTCCGCTCACCGCCCAGATAGGGCAGGAATGAAACCGCCGAAGGCGCCGACACTTTCGAAAGTTCACCGGTCAGTGCCGCTGGTGTCTTTTTCAAGACACCCGCCAGCCAATTCAGACTGTCGGTTGCCGACAGGATCACTCCCATCTGGTGCCACGTGTCCGGTACGGCATGGCAAAATGCGTGAACTGCGCCTGCAACATTTGGTGAAAACCGGTCATTTGTAACGAAGAGAACGCCCGACGTCCCCAGCGATACAAAGGCCGACCCTGGTTCGACGGCCCCTACTCCACATGCGGAGGCTGCGTTGTCGCCACCACCGCCCGCAACGACAGGAGCTTTTTCAATACCCCAGCGGGCGCAAAGATCCGGCTTCAGCACGCCGGATGGTGATGAGCCTTCCACAAGCCGTGGCATGTGAGCGCGTGTCAGACCTGTTGCTGCAAGAAGGTCGTCGCTCCAATCCCGCTTTGCAACATCCAGCCAAAGCGTCCCTGCGCTGTCCGACATGTCCCCCGCGTATTCACCGGTCAGTCTGAACCGGACATAGTCTTTCGGCAGCAGCACTTTGGCGGTTCGTGCAAAGATCTCAGTTTCGTTTTCACGCACCCATTGAAGTTTCGGTGCGGTAAAGCCCGGCATGACCAGGTTGCCGCCAAGCGACAAGAATTTCGGCTCAGCGTCCTGCAGTTCTGCACACTGCTTGCTTGAACGGCCATCGTTCCAGAGGATGCAGGGCCTGAGCGGTTTGCCGGCGTCATCCAGCAAAGTTGCCCCGTGCATATGACCGGAAAGGCCGATGCCCTTCACTGCAGCCAGCGCCTCTGGAGCTTCAGCCTTCAAGGCATCAAGAACGTTTTCACACGCTGTCCACCAGCTGTCCGGGTCCTGCTCCGACCAACCGGGATGCGGACGCTCAACGGTCAGGTCCGACGTTGCCGAGGCAACCAGAGACTGGTCCTCATCAAGAAGAATGGCTTTGACCGAGCTTGTGCCGATATCGAGACCGATATACATGAGGTGCGTTCCTCAAACTGCATCAAAAAGAAGGCCGAATCCCCGGACCGGGTATCGGCACGACGTATCTCGCGCCTGGCCGACCGGAGTGACCGGCGCATGCGCGAAGACCATGGACCCGCGACACCATGATCGCGGGTCCTGTTGGTTTATCCGACCACCGTGTCATCGACAAGGGCACCAGGGCCCGGTGTCGCGCCGGAGGGGCATTTGCCGAGGATGATCATGCCAAGCACGTCGTCATCGGTGACATCCGTCGTTTTGGCTGTCCCGACCAGTTGGCCGTTTTTCATGACGGCAATCCGGTCACACAGCTGAAAGACATCATGAATGTCGTGGCTGATCAGGAAGATGCCCAGACCCTGCTTCTTCAGTTCCTGGATCAACTCCGCAACCATTTGCGTTTCATGAACCCCGAGCGCTGCCGTCGGTTCGTCCATGATCAGGATCTTGGCGTTGAAGTAGACCGCACGGGCAATTGCCACAGACTGACGCTGACCGCCAGAAAGAGCCTTCACCGGCGCATGGAACTTTTTGAAATTCGGATTGAGACGCCCCATGATCTTGCGGGTTTCGGCTTCCATCGCATCGTCATCGACAAAGCCGAGCGGCGATGTCAGTTCGCGGCCGAGGAACATGTTCGACGCTGCATCGAGATTGTCCGCCAAAGCCAGCGTCTGGTAGATGGTCTCGATGTTTTGCGCGCGCGCGTCCCGCGGCGAATGAATATGAACTTCCTTGCCATTGATGCGGATCTCGCCGCTGTCGGACTTGTAAGCACCCGACAGCATCTTGATCAGTGTGGACTTGCCGGCGCCGTTGTGGCCCAGAAGACCAACGACTTCGCCCGGGTAAAGATCGACAGACACATGGTCCACCGCGCGCACACCGCCAAAGGAGATGCACATGTCTTTCAGTTCTACGAGAGGTGCGTCCATTGATCAGTCCCCCGTGCGCTTGCGATAGATGATGTCGACCAGAACCGCGAGAACCAGGACGGTTCCGACCACGATGTTCTGAAGCGGTGCATCGACGCCGACCATGGCCATTCCCGATTGCAATGATTGCATGATCAATGCCCCCAGGATCGCGCCGTAGATCGTCCCGACACCACCCGCCAGCGCGGTTCCACCAATTACGGCTGCTGCAATGACACGAAGCTCATCGAGCGTGCCGATATCGTTGGTCGAAAAGCCGAGGCGTGCTGCTGCAACCGCACCCGCCAGAGCGGCGAGACCGCCCATAAGCGCGAAGACCTTGACTGTCAGGAACCGGGTGTTGATGCCCGACAACTCGGCTGCATCCGGGTTTCCACCCGTTGCAAAGATATAGCGTCCGAGCCGGGTTCGACGCGCAACGATGGTCATCACCACCGCAACCACGATCAAAAGCAGCACCGAATAGGGGATGCCGTAGCCCATTGTGAGCCCTTCAGGGAGGGTCTCGCCATTGGCTTCGAAGATCCGCTTCAGGCGCGCCTTTGGAATGTCGTAGGAATTCAGGATCCAGACGAAACCGAGGATCGCAATCGTTGTGATCGCCCCCATCGTGGCTTCGGCCCATGCGGGTTTCACCGGAAATCCGTGCGCGGACTTGCGGCGCCTGGATGCCACCTGCAGCCAAATTGCAGCAGCAACGGCCAACAGTCCGAAGATCCACGATGCGGTTTCGCCCATCGTGCCGCCGATGCCGCCGATCATCGTGAAGGTTTCATCGAGCGGACCGATTGTCTGGCCGGAGGTGATGAACCATGCCACATTTCGCCAGACCAGAAGGCCGCCGAGCGTGACGATGAAAGCCGGGATGCCCAGATAACCGATCATCCATCCCTGAAAGGCACCGATGGTGGCACCGACGACCACGCCGATCACGATCGCCAGGATCCAGATACCTGGATGACCCAGCCCGAGGATTGGCGGCAGGATGTCTGTCTGCACGACCGCCATGACCGCCGCGACGGTTGCAAGCAGGGAGCCGACGGACAAATCGATGTGTCGGGTGACGATGACGAACACCATGCCGGTCGCCATGATGGCCACGGATACGGTCTGGATCGTCAGGTTGAAGATGTTACGCGGTGTAAGAAACCGGCCGTCCGTGAACACATTGAACGCAAGACAAAGGACAATGAACGCGCCGATCATGCCAAGCAGCCGAGTATCGAGCTGCAACGCGGCAAAGATGTTTCGTGCTGTCGGGCCTTTGGACCCCGACAGTGCAGTGTCGGACATAGAGGTTACTCCTGCTTGGAGCCCATTACGCTTTCGCATCGGGTGGCCCATCCCGTGGAATGCTCTGTTTCAAGCGATCCCTGTGAAGAGGCCCCGGTTAGTTTAACCGGGGCCGCGCGTTTGGCGTACTGTTATTAGTTACAAGGTGCCGGGCCACCGGAAACGCCCTGGCAGAGGTCGTCCTTGGTGATCCAGCCTGCATCTACAACAGCGCTCAAGTTGTCCTTGGTGATCGGCAGCGGAGCCAGGAATTTGGCTGTCAGCTCGGAACCGGACGGAGACGACCATGCGGCTGCACCGTCAACACCGCTCATTTCGGTGCCGTTAGCGAGCGACACTGCGATTTCACCGGCAGCCTTGCCGAGCTCACGAGCGTCTTTCCAAACGGAAACCGTTTGAGTGCCCTTGGCAACACGGTTCAGTGCGGCGTGGTCGCCGTCCTGACCGGAGACCGGGATGCCTTCCATGCCCTGAGCTGTCAGAGCTGCGACAACACCACCTGCGGTGCCGTCATTGGAAGCAACAACGGCGTCAACCTTGTTGTCGTTTGCCGTCAGGATCTGTTCCATGTTCCGCTGAGCATTCGCCGGAAGCCAACCGTCGGTGTAGGCCTCGCCAACGATCTTCACGTCGCCGGAGTCGATAGCTGCCTGCAGAACTTCCTGCTGACCACCGCGGAGGAAGTCCGCATTCGGGTCAGTCGGGGAGCCCTTGATCATGACGTAGTTGCCTTTCGGCGCAGCAGCCAGAACTTCAGCAGCCTGCATACGGCCAACTTCGACGTTGTCGAAAGTCAGATAAAAAGCGCGCGGGTCGTCGATCAGGCGGTCATAGCCCACGACCGGGATACCTTCGTCAGCTGCAGCCTGAACAGCCGGGCCGATCGCCTGCGCATCCTGAGCCAGGATGATCAGTGCGGTCGCGCCCTGAGCAATCAGGGCTTCAACGTCAGACAGCTGCTTTGCGGAAGAGCTCTGCGCATCGGCGGAGATGTATTTCGCGCCAGCAGCATCCAAAGCGCCCTTGATGGCTGCTTCGTCTGTTTTCCAGCGCTCTTCCTGGAAGTTGGACCAGCTCACGCCGACAACAACGTCGTCTGCATTGGCGGCAGTCAGAGCGGTCGCGGACAGCAGAGCGCCCGCCAGCAAAGTGGTGATTTTACGCATCGCGATGTTTCCTCCAGTTGGCACGGCCCACGTCGGTCGGCCACGCCTAAAATGCGTCAATGTCGCTAACGCCGATTGTGGCGTCTTCATTTAGGACAACCTTGTTGTTATTTTTTTTGGTGTCCGAAAAAAAGTTGCAGTAAAGCGCCGCTCCTGTCAACATGGTTTTGCAAAACTCTGCTCCGAGAGATCAAAAAATGACGCATGAGGGCAGAAAAACCGGGAGAAACCCGGGCAGAGGAAACACCTTGGGAAGAGCTGAGCGAGCATGACACGCAAGGCGGACCGGGATCAGATCCGGCGGCAAAATCGTAGTATTGTACTTCAGGCCCTGCGCCGGAACGGTCCCATGGCACGGATCGATCTCGGCCATATGACACGCCTCAGTCCGGCGACTGTCACGGCCATTACCTCTGACTTGCTGGACCAGGGATTGATCCTCAGTCTGGAAAGTGAGGAGCCCAAAACACATCAGGCGCGTGGCCGTCCACGCACCTTGCTGAAACTCAATCCCGATGCGGTTTACACCGTAGGCGTGCGCTTGTCGGTGAACCATATCGACATGTCTCTGGTCAATTTTGCCGGAGAAGTCACGCAAGACAAACGTGCCTATTTCGACAGTGCGACCGCAGACGCGCAGAGTTTCCCCAAGACGCTTGTGGATGCCATCAGAGATTTTCTGCAGGAGGCCGGTGTCGGCCCGTCGCGTGTCAGGGAAATCGGAGTTGCCGCCCAAGGGGTTGTGGAAACAGAAAGCGGAATTGTGTCGTGGAGCCCTGCATTCGCGGGTAGAAAAATCCCCGTGGTCGACCCCCTGCGCACAGCCTTTGGTGCCGACTGCTACATCTCCAACGACACCAACATGATCACCGAAGCGCTCCACTGGTCCGATCCCAACCGCTATAGCGGCACATTTGCGGTGATCATGCTGGACTACGGTGTCGGAATGGGGCTCTACCTCAACAATCAGCTGTTTTCCGGCGCAAGCGGCACCGCGGCCGAATTCGGCCACGCCAACCACATTCCGGGCGGTGCTCTTTGCCGGTGCGGCAAAAGGGGATGCCTTGAGGCCTACCTTTCCGACTATGCGCTGGTTCGCGCAGCGTCCCACATGCCGGAAACCACCGATCCGATCACCATTGATGCAGGCGTCAGTGGTCTTGCAAGGCTGATAGAGCTCGCAAGTTCTGGAGACGACGACGCCCGCACAGCCTTTCATGAGGCTGGCCGCGTTCTGGGTTACGGTCTTGCCCGGGTGATTGCCATGATCGATCCGAAACGGGTGGTTCTGACCGGTGCGGCAATGCGTGCGTTTTCATTCATGGAAAAGGGCATGTGGGAAGGGCTCGAGGAAGCACTTGTGGCCGATCTGAGGAACAACTTTTCGCTCGACGTCATGCCCTGGAATGAAGATTTTATCCGCAGTGGCCTTATCGCTCAGTCCATGGAACGGCTCGACAAGGACTTTCTGGGGACAGATTCGCTGCCAGGAGAGCGTGCGGCAAGTTCTGGGAAGAAGGTGTCCGCATGACGTACGCCAAAAAGCTCACACTACCGGCAACCGTTCTGACGACCATGATGGCCAGCACTGCGGTCGCGGACCCCGATGTTCTGCCGTGGAGCGAAAGGGCAATTCAGGAGGATGTCGATATCGATGCACTGGCCGCATCCGGTCAGGATCCTCTTGAGATACTGCTGCCCCTGGGTGAAAGCCTGTTTTCCGCCAAATTCACCACGCTTGACGGCGCAGGACGCCCGGACGCCACCGGCGCGATTGTTCCAACCAAGGTGCGCAGGCGCTCGCATTTGGCGTTTCAGCGTTTGGCTGGGCCCGACGCCAATGCCTGTGCCTCCTGCCACAATGAGCCGGTGACGGGCGGTGCCGGGTCATTTACCGCAAATGTCTTTGTATCGGAGGGCTTTGAAAGCGCTGACTTCGATACGATCGACCCGCAGTTTTCCAACGAACGCAACACCAATGCGTTGCAGGGTGCGGGACTGATTGAGCTGCTTGCGCGTGAAATGACCGCAGAATTGCGGGCTCAAAGAAAGTCTGTTCTGGCAGAGGCCCGCAAAAGCGGGCAAGCCGAGGAGATCGACCTTGTATCCAAGGGCGTCACCTTCGGCACGTTGACCGCATTTCCTGACGGCACACTGGATGTTTCCGGCCTTGAAGGCATCGACGATGATCTGACCCTTCGGCCCTTCAGCCAGAAGGGGGTATTCTCGTCTCTCCGGCAGTTTACGGTGAACGCCATGAACGCTCACCACGGGATACAGCCAAGTGAGCGTTTCGGTAGCACCTGGACGGGCACGGACGATCACGACCTGGACGGCTTTGCTGACGAAATGTCGCCTGGACAGATATCAGCCCTGGTTGCTTTCCAGGCAACGCTGCCAGCACCAACTCGCAAGGAAAACCTGCCGGATGTCTGGCAAGAGGCAGCCGACAAAGGTGAAAAGGTCTTTGCAGATATCGGATGTGCCTCCTGCCATATTCCCGCTTTACCGCTCGATAGCCTTGTATTTCATGATCCGGGACCAATCGATACTGCCGGGACACTGAGACAAAGCGATATGGCGACGCCGCTTGCGCTTGATCTGGCCACTCTGGACTGGGTTCAGGCGTTGCCAAGGGATGAAAACGGTCGTGTTCTGGTGCCACTTTACGGCGATTTGAAACGTCATAAGATCGCGGACGCGGCCAACGACACGTTTGGCAACGAACTTCTTGCGCAGCGTTTCGTCGCGCGGGATGTCTTCATTACCGCCGAACTTTGGGGCATAGGCAGCACGGCACCATATGGACACCGCGGTGATCTGACGACGCTGAACGAAGTGATCCGCGCCCATGGCGGCGAGGCCACAGAAAGCCGGAAGAGCTATGAGACCCTTGAGGAGGCCGAGCGGCAGGCTGTAATTGCATTCCTGCGCAGTCTGGAGATCGCCGAATGACCCGATTGAGCCTTTCTCTTGCGCTCTGCGCTCTGGCAAACGCGGCTTCCGGATCATTCATCGGAGCTGGCGCAGAAGAACGCCCATCATCTCTTGCGCCCGTTCCAGTCTTTTCAGAAGAAGCACAGTCGGCCGGTATCGACCACACTTATGACGGCGCGTGGGAGTTTTTTGTCGGTGGCGGCACGGCCATTTTCGACTGCAACGGTGACCGTAGCCCTGATCTATTTATCGCCGGGGGCAAAAATCCAGCTGCACTGTTTCGAAATGAAAGTCAGACCGCCGGAGCCTTGAAGTTTGTTCCGGTTAAAAGCGGCTTGACCGCCAAGCAGGCGAGCAAAGTGCTCGGTGCCTATCCGCTCGATTTCAACAATGACGACACTTTGGACCTTGTCCTGCTTCGACTTGGTGAAAACCTGCTCCTGGAGGGCAAGGGCGACTGCCGGTTCGAGGTTGCAAACAGGGCCCTTGGTTTTGACGGTGGGCGCGAATGGACAACTGCCTTCTCGGCCACCTACGAAGCAGAACAGGATTTTCCAACTCTTGCTTTTGGCAACTATGTGGATCGGTCCGCTCCGGGTTCACCCTGGGGAACCTGCCATGACAACTTTCTCTTTCGACCGGAAAGCGCAGCTGATGGCAGCGTGAAATACTCTGAGGCCAATCGCCTTTCGCCCGGCTTCTGCACACTTTCAATTCTCTTTACCGACTGGAACCGATCCGGCGAAACCGCGTTGAGAATATCGAATGACCGACACTATTACCGAGGCGGTGAAGAGCAGCTCTGGTCGGTGCCTCCCGGACGGCCTCCACGGCCGTTCCGGCGGGCAGACGGATGGCAGCATCTGAAAATCTGGGGCATGGGCATTGCGTCCATCGACCTGGACGTAGACGGGTTCCCGGAATATGCCCTGACAAGCATGGGTGACACCAAGCTGCAGAAGCTCGATGGTGAAGACGACGAAACCGTTCCCGTTTACCAGGATATCGCCTTCGACCTCGGCGTGACTGCCCACAGGCCCTATGCCGGAGACGACCTGAAACCATCTACCGGTTGGCATTCGGAGTTTCAGGACGTCAACAATGACGGGCTCTGGGATCTTTACATTGCCAAGGGCAACGTCGAGGCCATGCCTGACTTCGCTGCCTATGACCCGGACAATCTGCTGATTGGCCAATGGAACGGCAAATTTACCGAGGTCGGCGATCAGGCGGGCATCGGCCTTGACCGAAGGGGCCGCGGGGCAGGCCTGGCCGATTTCAATTCCGACGGTTTGCTCGACCTGATTGTCGTGAACCGTGCCGCACCCGTTAGCTTGTTCCGCAATCTGGGTCAGGGCTCAGTCGACACTCCCAAGCCGCTTGGAAACTGGCTCGCCGTCGACATTCGGCAGCCCGGGCAGCCGAACGCAAGGGCCGTTGGTGCCAAGATCAGTGTCAAGACCGGCAACCGGACTGTGGTCAAGGACATACAAATCGGGGCAGGTCATGCATCTGGCCAGATGGGCTTTGTACATTTTGGTCTCGGTGTTGCAGAACGCGCCAATGTCCGGGTCAAATGGCCGGATGGTGATTGGAGCCACGGTTATCGGGTGTTCGCCAACGGGCACGTCATCATCGAGCGTGGTGCCGAGAAGGCCAAGTTATGGTATCCGGAATAGACCCGTTGACGTGCTTTGAGATCTTCCGCTTTCCCGTTTGGCTTTGGCGCTAGCGTCATCTGGGGGCAGTTATCCCCGCAATCCAGAGCGAACAAAAGGTATTCGACTTATCCAACCTTTAGGCGAGACTGCCACATTTACACCAAATATTGCGCGTGTGATGAGTTTGGGTAGGATATCGCGACAGGGCATGGGACGCGGTATTGCATAGCTAAAGGTGGGACTTGCAAATGATGGTCGGGTTTTTCGCCGGAACCATTTTATATGGTGCCGTCACACTGCTGTTTCTGATTGTTTCTTCAGCTGAGCTTCTGGGCAATAGACTGAGCACTCCCAGTCGCCTTCTCGGCGTTCTGGTGACTTCCGTGTTCTGGCCAATCACACTGGTCGTCCTCGGCTTCACCAGTCTGGCCACGACGCTGAACAAGCAGCTCAAAAGTATCGAATGGCAAGGACCGTTCGGTGCTTCCCAAGAGCTGAACTGAAGCGATAGCGAAATTCGACTTGTCCGATTGAGGCAGCAGCGCTTTGCAGCCTGGATCTTGTCCTTTGAAAATTGACGCCTTTGCTGCAGACAAATCTGTTGTGCCGTGCGGTTTTGGGCACGCTTTTTCCAAAATCCCTAAACAATAAACGTGCATCTTGGCACCTAGAGACCAAATGACGCATTTTTAGTCATGCCCTGAATTTGATCTAAGATACTGTAATTTCGGCAACTTTATTGCTGAATTTTATCTTCAAGTTTTTAATCGTTCTAAAAATATTTGACTAATTGTTCAAATTTTTTTCCAATGGAGTTCTAAGCCTTCTCAAACAACGAAGAAGGCCCCTTTGAAATTTGATCGCCAACCTTCCGGAGATCTCCATGACCCAGACCAAAGCCGGCCCGGACATCACCACCGGGCGCTTGCCTGAGGACGTTTACGCAGAAAACTTCAGCGACCTGCATCCGCTGCTGGAACCGCATGAAGCCCAGGTCGAAGCCGATCGCTGCTATTTTTGCTACGATGCCCCCTGCATGCAGGCCTGTCCGACAAGCATCGACATTCCGCAATTCATTCGACAGATTTCCACCGGAAATCCGACGGGTTCGGCGAAAACCATTTTCGACCAGAATATCCTTGGTGGCATGTGCGCGCGCGTTTGTCCGACTGAAACGCTGTGTGAACAGGTTTGTGTGCGCGAAGTGGCAGAAGGTAAGCCGGTCAAGATCGGCCAGCTTCAGCGCTACGCAACCGACCACTACATGGCTGAAAATGACACAACGCCATTTACCCGCGGCGCTGCCACCGGAAAAAAAGTCGCCGTCGTGGGTGCTGGTCCAGCCGGACTTTCTTGTGCCCACAGGCTTGCGGTTCACGGTCACGATGTGACCCTTTTCGACGCGCGAGAAAAGGCAGGCGGCCTGAACGAATTCGGCATTGCGTCCTATAAGTCGGTCGATAACTTTGCCGCGCGGGAGGTCGAATTCATTCTGTCGATCGGCGGTATCGAGCTAAAGACCGGGATGCGCCTCGGCGAGAACCTCGAGCTTTCGGAACTACGCGCCTCCTATGATGCCGTGTTCCTGGGCATCGGCCTTGGCGGCGTTAATTCTCTTGGTCTTGAAGGTGAAGACAAATCCGGGTCGATGGACGCGGTCAGCTACATTGCGGACCTTCGTCAGGCCAAGGATCTCTCCAAACTACCCGTTGGACGCCGGGTCGTTGTCATTGGCGGCGGAATGACAGCTGTCGATATCGCGGTGCAGACCAAGCTGCTTGGCGCTGAGGACGTGACCATCGCCTATCGCCGTGGTCAGGACCGGATGAACGCTTCTGAATATGAGCAACATCTTGCGCAGACAAGCGGCGTCAAGATCATGACCTGGGCCCAACCCAAGGCACTAGTCGGTGCCAATGGTGCGATCACGGCTATTGAACTGGAGCGGACCCAGGACCAGAACGGTTCCTTCGGTGGCACCGGCGAAACAATCACGTTGCCCGCCGACATGGTTTTCAAGGCCGTCGGACAGACATTGGTTCAAACGGATCTGGGCGGATCAATAACCCTTGAGAAGGGCCGGATCGTTGTCGGTGACGACCGACAGACGAGTCTGGCGGATGTGTGGGCAGGGGGTGACTGCATCTCTGGCGGCGAAGACCTCACGGTCACGGCTGTTGAAGACGGCAAAATCGCTGCTGAAAGCATCAACGCTGCCCTGAGCGCCTGAACGGCGCCGGCATTCGTATATTTGAGGGAGAGCCATTATGGCTGACTTGCGTACAGACTTTATCGGTATCAAATCGCCGAACCCGTTCTGGCTGGCATCAGCGCCACCAACCGACAAGGAATACAACGTTGTCCGGGCTTTCAAGGCCGGATGGGGTGGCGTTGTCTGGAAAACGCTCGGCGAAGACCCTGCCGTCGTCAATGTCAACGGCCCACGCTACGGTGCCATTCACGGCAAGGACAGGCAGCTCATCGGATTGAACAACATCGAGCTGATCACCGACCGACCGCTGGAGGTCAACCTGCGGGAAATCAAGCAGGTAAAGCGTGACTGGCCCGACAGGGCTCTTGTCGTGTCGTTGATGGTTCCTTGTGAAGAGCAGAACTGGGTCAGCATCCTGAAGCAGGTCGAGGACACCGGCGCGGATGGTGTGGAGCTCAACTTCGGCTGTCCGCACGGCATGAGCGAGCGTGGTATGGGCTCGGCGGTTGGCCAGGTGCCTGAGTATATCGAGATGGTAACCCGGTGGGTGAAGCAGCATTCCAGAATGCCCTGCATCGTCAAGCTGACGCCCAACATCACCGATATCCGCAAACCTGCGCAGGCGGCCAAGGCCGGGGGCGCAGATGCCGTCTCGCTGATCAACACCATCAATTCGATCATGGGTGTGGACCTTGATGTGATGTCGCCAGCGCCGACTGTCGACGGCAAAGGCGCACATGGCGGCTATTGCGGCCCGGCGGTCAAACCCATTGCTCTGAACATGGTTGCCGAAATCGCGCGAGACCCGTCCACACATGGCCTGCCGATTTCCGGGATCGGCGGTGTCACGACCTGGCGTGACGCTGCTGAATTTATGGCGCTTGGAGCTGGATCGGTTCAAGTTTGCACAGCGGCCATGACCTACGGCTTCAAAGTCGTAGAAGACATGATTGACGGTTTGAGCGACTGGATGGACCAAAAGGGATATACATCCGTCGATCAGTTTATCGGCAGCGCGGTGCCGAATGTTTCCGACTGGCAGTATCTCAACCTCAACTACATTGCCAAGGCCAAGATCGATCAGGATCTGTGTATCCAATGCGGTCGTTGTCACATTGCCTGCGAGGACACCTCCCACCAGGCGATTACAAACATGGTCAATGGTGAGCGCAGGTTTGAAGTGATCGACGAGGAATGCGTCGGATGTAATCTGTGCGTCAGTGTGTGCCCCGTGGAGGACTGCATCACCATGGAAGCGATGAAACCCGGCAGCATCGATCCGCGCACAAAGAAAATGGTCGAAAAGGACTACGCCAACTGGACCACCCATCCGAACAATCCGATGGCGGTCACAGAAGCCGCCGAATAGGACATCGTCCCAGGCGGCAAATCGAAGCGCAGGCAGGCTCCTCCCTTGCCTGCGCTTTGCTTTTGCCGATTCGCTTTTGCGTTCCGGGTGTTAGCCGTTTAGCTTGCAGGTTAGTGCAAGGCGAGGAATCGGCATGAAAAACTCCCGCATATTACTGGCAACTTCCATCAGCCTTTGTGCATTCGTCGGAATATGGGGCGTTATCTCACCCGACAGCCTGTTGGTCTTCGCCGAAAGCATCGTCAATCAGTATTTCATCAGCCGTGGCTGGTTTGTCATGCTGTCAGTGACGATCATGCTGCTGTTCTGCCTGGCGCTTACGCTGACGAAATTCGGTGACATCCGGTTGGGGGCCGACACCGACCGGCCGGAATACTCAACACCCACATGGATCGCCATGCTGTTTGCAGCCGGAATGGGTGTCGGGCTTCTATTTTGGGCCGTGGCTGAGCCGCTGACCCACTTCTATTTCGTGAAAGACGTCTTACCCCAACCGATAGCCGCCGAGCAGGCGCTCCTTGCCGCCAATTTCAACTGGGGAATTCACGCCTGGGCCATCTACGGCACGACTGCCCTTGCCATTGCCTATTTCAGCTATCGGCGCGGAACGCCAATGATGGTCAGTGCCCCGCTGAAAAACCTGTTCCCGGGCGAATTCTGGGCGAGTGCACTTGGCTGGTTTTCCGACTTCATGGCCATTGCGGCGATCGCCATAGGTGTCGCGGGATCGGTTGCTATGGGCGTTTTTCAGGTTGCCGACGGCGCAACCGTGCTCATGGGAAATGATACGGCTACACCGCTGATGATCGGCACGGTGTTTGTTCTGATGATCGCTGCTTACATACCGCCCCTACTCGTTGATCTTGGGGCCGGCATGGCGAGGCTTTCCAACATTGCCATGGCGCTTGCGATCGGGTTGGTGGTCTACACCATTGTTCTGGGTCCCTCGGAATTCCTGCTCAATTCGATTGTCAGCGGGATCGGCAGCTATGTCGCCGTCGTAATCCCCCGTGGCCTGGAAACCTTCACGTTCTACGGGGACGAAGCCAGTAAATGGTTCCGGGACTGGACACTGACCTACATGGTCTGGTGGATTGCCTGGGGCCCGTTTGTCGGCGTCTTTGTCGCGAGAATTTCCAAGGGTCGCACCATAAGGGAATTCGTGCTCGGTGTTCTGATCGGCCCAACACTCTTTTCCACCATATGGTTCGGAGCTTTTGGAGGCATCGGTATTTACGATGCGCTCAATGGACAGGGCGACTTGCTGGCGCTCACTCAGACCAACGTTGAGCGCATGACTTTCGCACTGCTTGACCGCTTGCCTTTTTCCACGCTGACAACGCTTGCGACAGTCCTGGCGGCGTTCCTGTTCATCGTTACGAGTGTGGTCAGCGCAGCCTTTGTCCTGGGCACGTTCTCGACCGGTGGAAACCCGAATCCGAGTGCAAAGGTTCGGGTTATCTGGGGCCTGCTTCTGGGCGTTCTCGGAGCAGCCATGATCCTTTCAGGTTCGATGGCGGCGGTCAGGACCCTGATTGCACTTGGCGCACTGCCTTTTGTCTTCATCACTGTCATTCTGCTTGCCTGCCTGATCCGGGCGCTGTTGCAGGACAGCCGAAAGGAACAGACACATGCTGACAGGTGATCCTCTCGATACCGTTCTGAATCTCGGCACATTTGCGTTTATCGGCTTCATCGTCTGGTTGATGATGCGGAAAAGCCCTGACGACACCGAAAAATAGACTTCGGCCTGCGCTACAGCGAAAAGTCAGGCCTGGTGAGCATGAGCCACACGATTGCCATTACTGCGAAGAAGGCCGGAAACCCAAATGCAAACCAGACCCGGTAGAGCCGGTGATACCTCTCAGGCAATTTCGTGCCGGCTTCAGCGGCGGCAACTGCAAGTCTGTGCATTCTGATCTGGATCCAGACCACCGGCAACCAGAACAGGCCGACAAAAACATAAAGACAGAGTGAAACCAGCACCCAGCCTTCAAGCAGAGACCAGCCGACCTCGCGCGTCAGCAGATATCCGGTAATCGGCTGCGCCACGGCAGCTGTCGCCGTAAATACCGTATCTGCCAGCACAACGATGCCGGAAACGTGGGCAATCAGGCGAGGGTCTCGCGACCGGTTGGAAATGACCATGAAAAACGCAATGCCGGCACCAGTGCCAAGTAGCACGCAAGCTCCGATCACATGCGCGTATCGCAGCAGTTCGTACCACATCAGCGGTCCTCCAGAAGGAACGCAACGAACACTGCCAGCAAAATTGCCGGAAGTACTTTGACAAAGGGGCCAAGAGGGTCTGACCATAAATCGGCGGCAAGCCATGACCCGAATAAGAGATAAGCACCTGATACCAGTATCATGCCAGCACATGCCTTCCGGCTCCAACGCCTGACAAGAACAGCCGCGCCAAGCACCAGATCCGCAACAATGCCGCCGATCACAGCAACCGCGGCGATGCCGGATGACACATTGCGCTCTGTCAGGACGGACTTCGCATTTTCGAAAGACAAGATCCCGATCAGTCCGGACAACAACCAGAAAACGGACAAACAGCCAATCGCCAGAGGCAACAGGAGATACATCCGCGAAAAGGTTCTTTCCTGCGCCGTTGCGGGTATTGCTGCAAGTGTCTCTTCAAGGCTTCTAACTGCCAACCCACCTCGTTCATGCCAATGCGACGGATCTCCGGTGATGCCTGATTTCAAGGAACGGAGGGCGTTGGTTCTTAGCGGCGAACGCCAGCCCAACCAGCCAAGCAGGTCGGCACCTGTTCCAACCAGCCTGAGCAGCCATTCAGGTATTTCGATTTCCGCTGACCACTTTGGGTAGCCAAGCCAGGACCTGATCCTGCGTGTCAGTTCCGCAAATGTGTGGGTTTCTGTTTCGCCAAGATCCGCAACAAAATGGGTTCCCAGTTTACCACCGGCAGCGTGAGCAACCGCGGCCGCCAAATCGTCGACATGAATGGTCTGGATAGGCGCATCGGCAAAGACCCGGCCACCGATGCAAGGTGTTGCTGCTGATGCGCGCAGCAAAGCGGACCCGCCATACGCTTCAGAACCGAGCACCAGAACGGGCCGCAAAATGATCCAGTTTGTTGCAGAGGCCATGACAACTGCATCACCGCGGGCTTTGGTTCGGAAAAACGCCGTCGGCGCGTCTTCAGAAACGCCCGCAGCGGAAATCTGGACAAATGTCGCATGCGTTCCTGAGAGCGCTGAAACGATCCGTTCCACTGCGCCTACGTGGATTGCATTTAGATTGTCACGTGTTCCATCCTGCAGTGCACCGGAGGCGTTCACGACGACATCGGCATCACCCAGCAATTCTTTCCAATCGGATTCCAGCGTTTGGGAAATATCTCGAATTATCCAGACGAGGTCAGGAAAGACCTTTTTTGCGCTTTCCAAAGAACGCCCGACACCACAGACCGCATAACCGTCTGCCTGCAAGGCCCTGACGCAAGCCGCACCGATAAAGCCGTAAGCGCCGAGGACGACCGCCTTTTTCATCAGCACACCTTTCCCGAACCGCGGTTTAGCGTTTTAGGCCGGTGCAACGGGCAAGTAAAACCGAAAAGGCGCTTTAGCGCTGGCTGTAGTAAAGGCCAACCACGTGTTCAGCCTCGGCAAAGAACAGCCAACGGGATGCGAACGTTCCTGCAAGATAGGCAAGGGCCGCCAGCCCGGCGCTGAAAACTCCGGCAGGCAAAAGAGCAATGATCACAATCGGTAAAAGGCA
This sequence comes from Labrenzia sp. THAF82, assembly GCF_009363435.1. Taxonomy (GTDB): domain Bacteria; phylum Pseudomonadota; class Alphaproteobacteria; order Rhizobiales; family Stappiaceae; genus Roseibium; species Roseibium porphyridii. The sequence goes on from NZ_CP045354.1 coordinate 118,590, forward strand.
ATTCAGAAGAAATGCGATTGCGCGCAGCTTCTGGGCATGCTTTCGACCGACCACATAGACCATTTCTTTCAGGAGGTAGTTGGTGCCGGTATGGGGTGGTTCGAAGAGGCGAACCTTGCCACGGTCGCCTAGACCCGTTGCGGTTTCAGTCGTGTGTCCACGTTCTGCAAAACGGCGATCTCCAAGCACCCAATATAAAAACTGCACGCCGCCCGCAACGGCGAGCAGAACCAGTGCTGCCATCGACTGGGCGGCCAGAACGGCCCCTCCTGCCAATGAGAGAGTTACCATGTGAAGAGGTGTCAGCCAGTGGTTCCAGCGCGGCACTGTGGCCAGCTGAGCGTAGATCATGCTGGTCGCATAGACAGTTGCTAAGCTCAAAGCAGCTCCAAGAATCCCGACCGGGACAAGCAATCGGTCGAAAAAGACCGCGGCAAACCCATAAAGACCCATCACCAGAAGTGCAGAAACAGAGAGCCAGGCTTCACGCGACAGCCAACTGCTGCGCCACTGCGAAAACGCTTTCAGCGCCCGCTGCGGATTGCCGAGGTGAAAGGTCGACGCGACCAATCCACCAACAGCAAGCGCATACGCAATGGCAAAACAAAAGAACGCGGTCCATCCCGTTACGGCGGGTTGACCGATCCCGAGCCAGGCAAGATACCCAAAACCAAGGCCCGACAATACGGTAAAAACGATAACTGAGGGTGCCGGATGCATCAGAACGCCTCCAGTGTCTTGTCGAGCCAGGCCAAAAACCCTTTGGGCGAGTCGGCAACTGGTTTCAATTGTTGAGCTGTCGTGTCGGCGGTCAGGCGGTCTTTTGCCCGAGGCGGCAAGTACTTGTTGACCGGCTTGGTGCCCTGCTCCGGCATCAGATCCATTCCCCCGCGTTCTGCTGTAAGGCGGGATACATTGCTCTCAGGATCGCTGAAGTCTCCGAAATGGCGTGCCCCGGCCGGACAGGTTCTGACACACGCAGGCACCCGATCTTCCTCGGGCAAGTTCTCATTGTAGATCCGGTCGACACACAGGGTGCATTTTTTCATTACACCAGCGGACTGGTCCAGCTCTCGAGCGCCATAGGGACAAGCCCAAGCACACAACCCGCAGCCAATACAGGCATCTTCGTCAACAAGGACGATCCCGTCTTCCACCCGCTTGTAACTGGCACCTGTCGGACAGACCGTGACGCAAGGCGCATCGTCGCAATGAAGGCAGGATTTCGGAAAATGAATGGTCTGCGCAGCACCGTTTGACGGTTGAACCTCAAAGGCGTGCACACGGTTCAGAAAAGTTCCGACGGGATCGCCGCCATAAGCATCGTTGTCACTCAACGCGACGCCATAGTTTTCTGTGTTCCAGCCTTTGCAGGCCGTTACGCAAGCATGGCAGCCGACGCATGTGTCGAGATCGATGACAAGGCCGAGTTTCTTTTCCGTGTGATCAGGCAACGTGGTCATGGGCGCACCTTCTGACGAACGGTTTTCGGGCCTTTTCCAACCGGCGACCGTAGTTCAGGGAACGCCGGGCTGCATTCGTCCGGTGGGCCTGTTTTTTCAATTCGGACCCGCAGGTCAAACCAGGCGGCCTGTCCCGTGATGGGATCCGAATTGGACCACCTCAGTCCGTCACCCTTTGGCGGCAGCAGCTCATTGATGAGATGATTGAGCAAGAAACCCTTGGTGGCCTCAGGCGCATCGCCATCCAGCGCCCATGCGCCTTTGCGTTTGCCAATGGCGTTCCATGTCCAGACGGTGTTTTCGTTTAGAGCCGCCATCAAGGCGACTGGAACCACTATCTCGCCGTGGAGCGAGGTGACCCGCGCCCAGTCGCCATCCTGAAAGCCATGCTGTTCCCAGATTTTCGTTGGCACATACAACGGATTGTGACCATGGATCTGTCTCAGCCAAGCATTTTGGCTGCCCCAGGAGTGGTACATGGCCATTGGCCGTTGCGTGAGCGCATGGACCGGGTAATCAGCTTCATCCACGTGGGCATCTTCCAGCGGCGGATACCACACAGGCAACGGCTCGAACGTTTCCTTGATGCGCTCGCGCAGGTGATCGGGCGGTTGACGGTCACCGTGCCCCTCCGCTGCCAGCTGAAAGCGGCGCATGGGCTCGGAGTAGAGTTCAAAAAGATAGGGCTGAGGCTTGTCGTAAAAACCAAGTTCGACTGCCCAATCCTGATATGCCGCGTTCCAGGGTTTGTAGAAGGCTGCTTCGTCTGGAACATGCTCGACAAAAAAACCACCGTTTTCGATGTATCGGTCGAGTTGTTCCGGATTGACGTCGCCTCTGCCTTTGTCAGATCCATCACCCCGGAATCCCGCCAATGGACCAATGCCCGGCCGGCGTTGGTGATTGACCATATAGTCGGCATAGTCGCGATATTTGGCACTGCCATCTTCTTCGACAAAGCCGGGAAGTTTCAGCCGCACACCGAGGTCGACCAGCACAGACTGGAAACCTCTGACATCCCTGTCCGGCTCAATCACCGGCCAGCGGATGGCGTCAGCAGCCGCGTCGGCTTCACAAATCGGTCGATCCAGCAGGCTGATGCAGTCGTGGCGTTCCAGATAGGTCGTGTCCGGGAGAATGAGATCCGCATAGGCAACCATTTCCGATGAATAGGCATCGGAATAGATTATCCGCGGGATAACGTAGTTGCCGTCCTCATCCTTGTCGGTCAGCATCTCCATGACACCCTTGGTGTTCATGGAGGAATTCCAGGACATGTTCGCCATATAAAGAAACAGGGTATCGATCCTATAAGGATCTCCCGCATGGGCGTTGGAAATCACCATGTGCATCAGCCCGTGGGCCGACATCGGGTTCTCCCAGGAAAAAGCCTTGTCGATGCGCGCAGGCGTGCCGTCTTCCTTCAGCGCCAGATCATCCGGTCCCCGAACAAAACCCAGATGCGGCCCGTCCAGCGGACAATCCGGTTTGGAATGGCAATGAGGCGTCGGGTGTGCCGTAACCTGCTTCGGGTAAGGCGGCTTGAACCGGAAACCACCGGGCACTTCCACAGTCCCGAGCAGGATCTGTAGGAAATGCAGCGACCGACAAGTCTGGAAACCGTTCGAATGAGCGGAGATCCCCCGCATGGCATGAAAACTGACCGGACGGCCGGGCATCTTTTCGTGACGGTCTCCACGAAAGTCTGTCCACGGCTGGTCCAACTCAAACGCCTCTTCAAAGGCAACGCGGGCCAATTCGGCAGCAATCGCGCGGATGCGCTGTGCCGACACACCACATTTTTCGGCCACAGCTTCAGGGCTGTAGGCATCATCCAGATATTTCTCAGCAAGTAGCTGGAACACTGTCCTGTGTGTCAGACCATCCTTTTCATACTGGGCCGCAAGATCCGGTTTGACGCCTCTTTGGTCGAATGCCGTCGGCTGGCCGCTGTTGCGGTCAATGACAAGTGTTTTGCCGGCCTCATCCCGCAACAGCAGCCCGAATTCAGGTGAGGCCGGGTCGTTGTTCACCAGGCATGGCGCATTGGTGAAGCGGGACAGGTATGCCAGATCGATCTTGCCGCTTTGAAGAAGCGTGTGGACCAACGACAGGATGAACAGACCATCGGTGCCCGGGGTTATCCCGACCCATTCGTCGGCGATCGCATTGTAGCCGGACCGAACCGGATTGATGCCGATGACTTTGCCGCCATGTGCCTTGAGCTTGCCAAGCCCCATTTTGATGGGATTGGAATCATGGTCTTCGGCAACACCGAACAACAGAAACAGTTTTGTCCTGTCCCAATCGGGTTGGCCGAATTCCCAAAAGGCACCACCCATTGTGTAAATGCCACCTGCGGCCATGTTCACCGAACAGAAACCGCCATGCGCCGCATAGTTGGGAGTGCCGAAATTTTGCGCCCAGAAACTGGTAAAGCTCTGGGACTGGTCCCGCCCGGTGAAAAAGGCAAGTTTTTCAGGTGCGGACTTGCGGATGGGCGCCAGCCAGCCAGTGGCAATTTCCAGTGCCTCATCCCAGCTGATTTCCTCAAATTCACCCGACCCTCTTGGCCCCTTACGCTTGAGGGGTGCACGCAGGCGCGACGGCGCATTCACCTGCATGATGCCGGACGAACCCTTGGCGCACAGCACGCCCTTGTTGACCGGGTGATCTCTGTTGCCCTCGATATAGGCAACCTTGCCGTCTTTCATGTGGACGTTGATGCCGCACCTGCAGGCGCACATGTAGCAGGTGGTCTGACGAATTTCGTCAGATACAAGTGGAGATGTCTCCACAGATGGCTGCTGGTGTCTGCCCAAGTCCCCTCCTCTGGCCTTTAGAAATTTTTTCTAAAAACCGCTCCTGTGCAGCAAGTCTTATGTGCTTAAGTATGTATTTGTAGGATGCGTTGGCGTCAATCAACGTCTTCGGTGCGGCGGCATATGTCGGGATTCTACCGAAAAGAACGTTTTTCGTGGCGCAAAACGACAAAAATTCCCTCTCCAGCGGCGACCCGGAAAGTGTCTGGAAAAAGTCAGGTTTCAGCTTCACATCTCAGACCACAGAAATCTGTGGGGAGGTCTTGGCTGACTAAAAAAGGCCGCCCGATGGGCGGCCTTTCCGTATGCCAATTTAAGAGCAGTTGAAGCTCTAGAGCTTGTCTGTTACCGCAGTTGAAGTGGCACCTTCCGGTTCTTTCGTGATAACCGGGTCTGAACCACCTGAAAGCAGCGACTTGACCGTACGATTGTAAGCTTCCATGTCGAGCTTGCCATCGGCTCCATCAACCAGCTTGTTGATCTCGCCAACCATGCGGATCTGGTGCTTTTCCGTCTGTGCGCCCGTGGCGTCGTTTTCAAGCACGATTTCAGCAGCTTCTTCCGGGTTTGCTGCGGAATACTCCCAGCCTTTCATGGTTGCTTTGACGAACCGTGCCAGTTTGTCGACCATGGCCGGATCATCCAGGCTGGACTCCAGTACGTAGAGACCGTCCTCGAGGGTTGCGACACCCTGGTCTTCATATTTGAAGACAATCAGTTCATCTTCCGGAATGCCTGCGTCTATGACCTGCCAATATTCATTGTAAGTCATGGTGGAGATGCAATCGGCCTGCTTCTGGAGCAGCGGATCAACGTTGAAGCCCTGCTTGAGAACCGTCACTCCGCCGTCGCTACCATCCGTTGGAATGCCCAACTGGCTCATCCAGGACAGAAACGGGTATTCGTTGCCGAAGAACCATACGCCCAGTGTCTTGCCCTTGAAGTCTTCCGGCGAAGTGATGCCGGTGTCCTTGCGGCAAGTCAGCATCATTCCGGACTTCTTGAAAGGCTGTGCAATGTTGACCAGCGGCACACCTTTTTCGCGGGACGCCAAAGCGGACGGCATCCAGTCGATGATCACGTCAGCACCACCACCGGCAATAACCTGAGGCGGTGCGATGTCTGGACCACCCGGCTTGATCGTTACATCCAGGCCTTCTTCTTCATAAAAGCCCTTGTCCTTGGCGACGTAGTAGCCGGCGAATTGTCCCTGTGTGACCCATTTCAGCTGCAACGTCAGTTCGTCCGCGGCATGTGCCGCGCCCGAAACCAGGCTCGCGCCCAAGACGGACACAAGCGCCAGATTCTTCAATGCCTTCATTGCCATTCCCCTACTGGTTACGGGCCTCGTCACATGGACGGGTCCCTTCTCTGGAATTCACCACTCTATGCTGAACCAACCGGCGAGTGTTTTAAAGCCGCCTAATTGGGTGCCAGCAATCTGGCCGTGTTGTCTGCGACGGGGCGCTTACCTTCTCGTACACAGGTCACTGACCATTTGGTCAAGAAAATCTAGAAAGCTGCCCCGTCTCTGGTCAAGGTTATTTTTTAATCAAGCAGACATAAGCGCCAATTTGAGCGCGTATTCAGGTTGCGGAGCCGAAAAATGGGATTTTTGGTTGCCTAACGCACCGGAAGACGATCCATTGTTCGCTTTTGACAGGACCGACTGCCGGAAACAAACGCAAATCAGCGTAGTCTCGGCGGCGAAACCGGATAGACGCTACATGATTGCCAAATCTGCACTTAATTATCGACCGCTTCCCTTGCCTGACCGGCGGCAGTTTACCGATGCAGAAATGCAGGCAAGAGCTGATGCGTTTCTTGAAGATGTGCGCACGCGTCACACGATCCGGCATTTTTCCGACCGTCCGGTCGAACGAGCCGTCATTGAAACCTGCATCCGCGCTGCCGGAACCGCGCCAAGTGGTGCGAACCATCAACCCTGGCATTTCGTTGCAATTGCCAATCCTGCCTTGAAGCGCACGATCCGCGAAGCTGCCGAAGAAGAAGAGAAGAAGTTTTATGCCGGCGGTGCCGGGGATGAATGGATCAAGGCGCTTGAGCCGATCGGAACCAATGCTGACAAACCTCACCTGGAGATTGCTCCCTGGCTGATTGTTGTTTTTGCACAGCGTTGGGGAACCTATGACGATGGCACCCGGTACAAGCACTACTACGTGCCAGAAAGCGTCGGCATTGCGACCGGCGTTCTGATCACGGCGCTTCATCATGCCGGATTGTCGACATTGACCCACACGCCCAACCCAATGAAGTTCCTGAACGAAATTCTCCAACGACCCGAGGCTGAAAAACCGGTCATGATCCTTGCGGCCGGACATCCTGCAGAAGATGCGACCGTGCCCGCTGCGGCAAAACTGAAGAAACCCTTGGACCAGATCCTCAGCGTCTTTGACGACTAGGAATGGCTTAACCGGTCATATGGCTCGGCGCAGCGGCGACATTGTTTTTTATCTTCTCAACGAGTTCCTTACGTTCCTGACTGCCATCGGCCGAATAGTTGAGGTTCTTGAAGAGGGACGTCTGCTCGGTGAAGAATTTGCGCACCGTGTCCTTGTCCTCGAAGGCAAAATCCGTGTTGGCGATCTTGTAGACCAGTTCGAAAGTCTCCTGCTGGCGGTCAAGCGGGGCGGACACATCGACATCATCGAAAGCATCTTGCTGCAAATAGACCATGTCGAGAAAGAGCGCCTTTTGCTGAAGGATAAAATCCTCGGTGGAGACGCCTTCTTCACCGGTTACCTGCATCATACGCGTGATTTCATCACCTTTGCGCAGCAGGTCGATCATCTCTTCGACGCGCGGCACCCAGTTCGGACCGATATTGGTCTGGTACCAGTCGCCCAGCTGCACGTGATAGCGAGACCATGACAGAAGCGGATCGACAGCCGGATAGAACCGTTTGTAGGCGCGCTCGGAAGACAATCCGAGGAAGGTTTTTACCGTTCCGAGCGTCGACTGGGTCACCGGTTCTTCAAAGTTGCCGCCGGCAGGCGAAACCGTGCCGATCATGGTGAGACTGCCCGTTTCGCCAGCGGCTGTTTTCAAAACGCCTGCGCGCTCATAGACGCCCTTGATCGAAGAATCCAGGTAAGCTGGAAAGGCTTCTTCACCCGGGATCTCCTCCAACCGACCTGAAGTCTCTCGCATTGCCTGCGCCCAGCGCGAGGTGCTGTCGGCAATCAACAGTACATCATAGCCCATCTGGCGGTAGTATTCGCCAAGAGTGATGCCGGTATAAATCGATGCCTCACGCGCAGCGACCGGCATGGAGGAGGTGTTGCAGATGATGACAGTTCGGTCCATCAGCGTGCCGTCACCGGAGGGATCAGGTTGATGCGGAAATTCGGTAATGGTTTCAACGACCTCGCCGGCACGCTCGCCGCAGGCGACGACAATCACGATATTGACGGCTGAAAACCGCGAAATCAGAGATTGAAGCACCGTTTTACCGGCTCCGAACGGCCCGGGAATGCAGCCCATTCCTCCACGCGCAATCGGAAAGAACGTGTCGATCAAGCGCAAGGTGGTGATCAGCGGTTCACTCGGATAAAGCCTTTCGCTTTGCCCTGCCTTCACGAGACCTTCAGGCAACGCCCGCCGAACCGGCCAATGCTGGACCATGGGAAGGTCCCGGGTGTCGCCTCTGTCATTCTTGATGGTTGCGATCACTTCGTTGATGGTGAAAGTACCTTCCCGGATCCGATCAATCGTCCAGGTACCGGAAAGCGTAAAAGGAGCCATTATCTTGTGTTGGAAACGTCCCTCTGGAACTGTTCCAATTGTGTCGCCAGCCTTGACCTTGTCTCCCGATTTGACCGCGGGCTCAAAAGACCACTTCCGGTTTTGATCAAGCGCGTTTGTCAGGACACCGCGTGGCAGAAAAAAACCATGTTCGGCAGCAATATCGGCAAGCGGGTTCTGCAATCCGTCAAATACGGTGCTGAGAAGACCAGGCCCGAGCGCAACGGACAGCATCTCACCGCTTTGGATCACCTTGTCGCCAACCCGAACTCCGGATGTGCTTTCAAAAACCTGTGCTTCGGCGGATTTGCCGCGAACGCGCAGAACCTCAGCTTTTAGATACTCACGCGGTTTTCCATCCCGTTCAGGACCGTGCGGAACGATGTAAACGACTTCATTCTTGATCAGAGGCGCGTTTCCGATCGGTGACAGTGTCACAAGATCGTCTTGCACCGCGACGATCTCAGCTGTCGGATCAGGGAGTTGAACATGACTGGTCACGACGAAGATCCCTCAAGAGGTGAAAAAGTGTCGGAGAAAAATCCCTGCGGCTTCGGAGGGCTGATATTTGCGTCTGGCCCTTCAAGAGCCAATGAGACCAGAGCCTCTAGGCGATCACGGGCATCGGCTTCGTTGTAGCGTGACCACCGTTCCACAATTACCCAGCGCAGCACATAAATTCCGACTGCTTCGAAGTCGAAATCATGCATCGTTCCATAGTGATCGAGCTGCCGGACCACCTCTGTTAGAACCAGACGCTCCATCGAAATGTGGTCGCCGGACTGCATCAATCGATAGGCTTCGGAAACCCACGGCATGAAGTGTCCGAGACCGAAAGCCGGGTCGCTCCAGTTCGACTTTATCGACATGCACCAGCGACCCATGCCCCAGTTTTCGATATCTTCGGCGCTTTCCTGTCCATTCCGGCGGCGGCGCAAAGCGGCAATCAATGTCCGCGTCTCCATACGCGCACCAACAAGATGCTGCAGATCGGGATAGTCTTTCAGGTCCGCAATGATCCGATTTGCTCGGCGAATGACTTCTGCATCCTGATCGTATTTGGCGACACCTGCCCAGGCAGTCACCTCGACCATTTCCTTCAATAGCGCCGCATGCTGCGGCTCCAGCATCGTCAGGCGCTGTTTCAGCCGGAAATCCGAAATCGGCAGGTCCTTGAGCGAGAACAGTTTCCCGAGATGCGGCAAGCTGGTGACAAGCGAGATGTATTGGTGCGGATTGGACGTCATTGTCAGCGCAGCACCCCTTCCATCACGGCCCGCAGTCGCGGCTGTAGGTGACGTTTTAGCAGTGTTGCAATCGCTTCTTCAGTCAGGTCAATGGAAACATCGCGATCCGTCAGCTTAACTCTTATGCCGTCGAAGCCAGGTGCCGTGGAAAACGTCACGCCTGCACGCAGTGCATCGCCCGCAAGCACCAGAACAAAATGCGTCAGCGTTCCTGGCTCGACCGCCTCGGGTGACTGCTTCAACTCCTCAAAACTGACAACCTTTTCAGGCAACACGATTTCCATCGGTTCCGTGTCGCTGACAGACGCATTGTCACGGGCATTGCCGGCCATCGCGAGAATGAGTTTTTGCAAGAAAGCCTCATCGGCAAGGGTGGTGCCTACCAACCTTCCAGCTTCCTGTTGAATCCGGTCACCCAGCTCATTTCTGAGGCTGAGGACCAGATCACGTGCCGCGACTTTAAGCCCGTCTTCCGTCGCAGCCTTTTCCTTTGCGGCCTCAGCACGTGCTGTCGCCAAGAGGTTGTCGGCCCGTTCCTGCGCTTCCGACACGATCTCCTCTGCTTTTGCCTTGGCCTTGGCCAGAATGTCATCGGCTTCCGACTGACCGGCTGCAACGCCTTCGGATTTCAGTCGATTGATCAGGGCCTGCACCCCAGCACCAGCCGCGTTTTCAAGCTCTTGCGTGGTATCATGCTTGGACATGTTGCCCTCCTAACTCGGTATCGAACCTGCAAGCACAAGCGCGAAAACAAGGGCAAACACCGAAAACCCTTCCAAGACCGCTGCAGGCGCGAGCGATATGCCGAATATCTCCGGTTTGGCCTTCGAAGCATGGATGGCTGAAGCCAAGACTTCGCCTTGGCGAATACCAGTGAAAAGCATCGTGAACCCGGACAGGACACCGATGCCGAAGAGAGCGGCACCGTTCGCGGCATCGACTTGCGATTGCTGCAACGAGAACATGATGACAATGCCGTAGATTACCTGGGAGGACGGCATCAGAGAGACACCGATGAAACGGCCATAACCGCCGTCGCTGTCAAGCATTGCACCAATTGCGGCACTGCCACCGAGCGCACACCCCCAGGCACTGCCTATGGCGCCAAGAGCGACAGGCGCATAGAGCCCGAACCAACCGAGAGCCACAACGAATTCGTTCACAGGCGTGTCTCCTCTTTCTTGAACGGACGGAAAGGCGTGCCTTCGTCCTTCAAACCCCAATTGAAAAACTCAATGACATTCAGGCGCAGGCCATGCACACAGCCTGCTATCAGACCGAGGCCGATGTTGATGGCGTGTCCGATTGCCAGAACCAGTATGGCGATAAGAATGCCGATGCCCGGAACTGACTGATTGAGCTGGCCGGACAACGAATTGATCGTCTCTGCAAGCGAGGCTGCCGCAAGCCCGAGCGCAAACAGCCGCATGTAGCTCAGCACATCGGAGAAAATGTTGACAATCCTGGCAAGCGCGGCGAGACCATCGAAAATGCGCAACCCGCCCGAAGCAACTGAATCAACCTTCCGGTCACTTCCGAAGAAACCGACCAACAGCAATCCAAAAATGACGCTCGCCGGACCGATCGTCGCAACAACCGTCCCCTGGCCCAGAAAGGTTGCGAGCCCACCGAGCGCCACCAGGCACCAACCGACAGGTTGATAGCGACCGCTCGGTGTTCGTTCGTGCCACGCACGCAAACAATTGGCGATCACGATGTGCACAACGCCGATGGTCAACGTGATCTTCATCATCGTATCAACGTCTTTAAGGTGCAGGATCTTGAAATGGTAGAGGAAACTGCCTTCAGTCGGTGCGACGCCGGAGTAACTGCCCGTGGCAACACCGAACGCCGCCGTGGACACCATCAGCCAGCAGGACATACGATACATTCGGCGGCCAAGCGCTGACCCGGCGAACTTCTTGCGGAAAAGAAACAGAAGCAGAAGCAGCAACAAACCATATCCGGCATCGGTCATGATCATGCCGAAAAAAACGATAAAGGATACGTAGACAATCGCGGACGGGTCCCAGTCCCGGTATCCGGGTGTCTGATAGAATTCGACCAAATCCTCACCGGCCTCCATCGCGTGCGCGTTTTCAAGGAGCGTCGGCGGCGCGTCTTCTTCCGTAACATCTTCAAACAGGGCCGCAATACCAAGCTTTGAAGCGAGTGTTTCGATCTCGCTGACCTGATCCCGACGCGCCCACGCCTGCAAGACAAACACTCGGCCCGTATCGGCGGTTTCGAGCGCTGCGCGTCGACGGGCAGAGGTGTCGCGGGCCGCAGCAAGATTTTGCGCCAGAACAAACCGCCACTTCGTCAGTGCCTGACGTTCCAGCTCTAATTCTTCAAGATCTATTGCCGCGTCCTCGTGACGTTGCCTAAGCGCCGAGAGCGGTATCGCACCGACGTGGGTGCGCGGAACCGGCATAGCGCCAGTCTCCGGCTCTTCAGATGCCAGCAAAACAATGTAGCTGCGGAACCTGTCCCGGTGCACTGTTTCCAGGATCTTGTCGGATGGGTCTATCTCTCTCAGCTTGCCGTTGGGCACTACATAGAACCAGAGCCTGTTGTCTCCGATCTCCGCCAGATCGGAAAAACTGAATTCGCCCCAAGGCTCAACGTCCTGAATGCGCTTTTCCAGTTTTGCCAGCAAATCCTGACAGGCCTTAAGCGCCTTGCGGTTTTTGAGCGTCTTTTCGACCACGTCATCGAGATCGAATTTCTCGGCTCTGGTCTCAGGACGGCGCTGGTCCGAACAATCGACCAGCCAACGCAGGGCATCCACCGCATCTCTGCCAAGACCGGCAGGGACAGCCTCCAGCTCCTTTTGCGCCGAGACGAGGGGAATCAAATGAAGCGACCCGAAAGCTTGCGCTGCCTCCAGCACCGTGTCCTTGTCGTCCAGGACGCCAACCATATTCACTTTGATCAGAGGCACAATGCTCATAGCTCGGCCATCCGTTTCTCTGCCCCGCGAGCCGCCGTTTTGCGCTTGGAAATCTTTGCACGCACAACAGCATCTCTTTCAGCATCGGCAAGGGCCGTCCTGATTTTCTTGATATTGCGCTCCGCCTGCGGAATGAGAACTTTTTCAAACAGGTTCACACGCCGTGAAATCACGGCTTCCGCCTCCACCAACCGCTTGATGCGCTCGTTGGCAACAGCACGCTCCATGTTCAGGCGCAACAGCTCCCGCATTCCTGTCACATAAGGATCGACCCAATGCGGACGAGCCAACAAGGAATAGGGTCGGGTTTGCACATCGACGTCTTCAAGGATCGGCAATTTGGTGCCCGAGAGGTTCTGCTCTCCCTTGGCAACCCCTTTCAAGGCAACCAAACCTTCAAGCGGCACATGCTTGTTTGCAAGCATTGGCAGCGATCTCGCCAGATCAGAAAACCGAGCCTGATAGGCCTTTTCAAGCTGAACCGCTGTTTCCCTGGCTTTGGCGCGCTCAGCCATGATCTGAAGCCGTTTCAGTTCCAGAGAAGGTAGAAATCGCTTGTATTCGGCAAGCTGTGCGCTCTCTCTCGCCAACGAAGATTTGTTGAGCGCCAGCTTGGCCATCAGGCAGCCTCCTCATCCGAAGACTTTGAAACTGACGCCTTTGCCGGAAAGTATTTGTCGATCAGGCCTTGTTTCATCAGAAGCTGTTCAGGTTCGAAGCATTCAGCCAGCGTTTTCCAACAAAGATCCAGCGCCTCTTCCAGGGGTTTTGACACTTCGATGTCCATGAACCGTTCCCGGAACAAACCGCCGAACTTGAGCAGTTGTCGGTCGTAGTCCGACAACTCAAATGCCATCGACTGTTTCTGCTCAGCGTCGCGTGCACCGGAATAGAACCGGATCATCGTGTTCATGATCTGGTTGTGATCTTCGCGGGTCACCTTGCCAATGACATGCTGTTTCAGTCTGGACAGAGACCCAAAGGGATCCAGCACGCCACTGTGCAGATAAAACTGACCTTCTGTAATGTATCCGGTGTTGTCGGGAACTGGGTGCGTGACGTCATTCCCGGGCATGGTCGTGACGGTCAGGATTGTGACGGAACCGGACCCTTTGAAGTCGCAAGCTTTTTCATATCGGCGCGCCAGCTGCGAATAAAGATCCCCAGGATAGCCCCGGTTGGCCGGGACGCGCTCCATTGCAATGGACACTTCTTTCATCGCATCAGCAAACGCAGTCATATCCGTCAACAGAACCAGAACGCGCTTGCCTTCCTCGACGGCGAACTTTTCAGCAACCGCCAGCGCCATATCGGGCACCTGCAGACGTTCCACGACCGGATCCGAAGCCTGATTGATGAACATCACAGTGCGCGGAAAGACACCTGCATCTTCGAATTGCTTTCTGAAAAACGAGTAGTCATCAAAAATCAGTCCAAGTCCGCCGAACACAACAATGTCCGCATCCGCCTGGATCCCGATCCTGGCCAGAAACGGATTGTAGGGCTCACCTGAAACCGAGAAGATCGGAATCTTCTGGCTTTCAACGAGACAATTGAAGATGTCGATCATCGGTACATCCGTGCGGATCATCCGCGAAGCCAAAACACGTTTCATCGGATTGGCAGACGGTCCGCCAATCGGAACAGCTGGATCGCTCGACAAGTCAGGGCCCTGATCTATCGGATGACCGGCGCCATTGAAGACCCGGCCAAGAATGTTATCCGAATAGGTGACTTTGGCAGCTTCTCCGAGAAACCGGACCGAGGCATTGTTTGCCAGCCCTTTGGTACCGGAATTGACCTGGAGCGAAACCATGTCCTGATCGATATTGATGACTTGCGCGAGCGAAGCATTGCCATCTCCGCCATCGACAAGAGCCAGGTCGCCCAGGCACGGCCGTCCCTCAGAGTCGGCTTTGGTGGACGACACCTGAATGCGAATGATGTCGCCAACAATATCAATTATTCGCGTATGGGAGACCAGCATACACGCCCCCTTGTCTTCAAACGACTGTCTTTCAAGACCAGTAACGTCGAAGCATTTCGCCGACCGACCGCTACTGCATTTCCTGCAACAAGAAACATCTTAGGCGGGTTTTTGAGGCAGTTACAACCGAGTTGACACCATCGCCTTCTGTCCGCGTCATTCGATTGAAGATAGGTTGGAAACTGTTGCGTCCCTATGACCTGGATCAACAGTGGAGTGACACACATCACCAGCCGGTGATCGGGCCTTTCTCTTCAACCGATCTGGCGTGTGGTTTTACTTTCCCAGCCAGAATGACTGTGGAATTGGCAGCAACGCAGTGTGAAGGCATTCAGCGTAGGCGCCACACACATCACTCCACTCCGCAAAGGCCGGATTTCATCGCATTAAATTCATTCAATTTATTTAAGATGTAGGTATTTTTGACGGTAATTACTTTAACCTGACGTTGAATTCTTTCGTTTGAATTTGCTTTGTACTAATCAACAATATCCAGTTATACTTTAGAATTTCTCTAAATGTATTATTTCGTCTAAGTACTATGTGCAAATTAAACTGAATAATGAATTCATTATTATACACGCATAGGTTTATTATTAGTTGTAATTGACGTTTTTTCTAATTTTTTTTCCCAAGTATTGTTTCTTAGTCTTAAACTCCGCGCCTGTTGTCTAATATTCGCGCGCCGATTCGCGCTAGGCGTGTACGGAATCGGTTTTGGTTTCTGGAGGGGAAATTGACGGACCAAACACTAGAGCTCACTGCTCCGCCAAATGACACCAAACACAAAGACCAGACTAAGTTACCCGCGGCTCAAGGCAGTGCCGCCCGACGACCTGAGGATAAGCAACCGCCTGTGCGCAGCGATCTGGGAACCATTCTGCTTCACTGGACGCTGACCATTGCGATCTTCGCCAGTCTTCTGACAGGCCTCCGGCTCTCTTCCGACGCTGAAGATGCCTGGTTTTCAAAGCTGTTCGAACCGATATTGCCACAGGGTGAAATCTGGACCTGGCACTACGTATCTGCCATTTTCGTTCTGGCGGTTATCTTCGCCTACGCCGCCTATATGTCCTTTGCCCGTCTGAAGCGGCGCATTTCGACCAAGAAAGCCGTCGTTCTGACGCTACCGGCCAGCACCAAGCTGCGGCTCTCTGCTGTCAATGTCATTGCCTACTGGATCCTTTTTGGCGCTGTCCTCACCCTTTCGGCGACCGGCGTGCTTCTCTATCTGGGTCATGGCGGCATTTGGGTCACCGTTCACTACATCGCTGCACTCACGGTGCTTGGCTACATCGTTGCCCATGTGGTGCTGCATTATTTCTATGGCGGTATCGCGCAGCTTCTGCGCCTGTTCCGTCCTCAGAAACTCCGTCGTTTCCCGGGCATGAGCCGGCATCCCCTGGCGGCGTCGCTTGCTATTGGAGCTGTGGTTCTGGCCGGAGCCGTCGCGCTCGATTTTTCCACGAGAGATGACCTCATCGTTGCCAACGCGACCGAACTTCCCACGTTGGATGGTGAAATGAGCGAGGCAATCTGGAACAGCGCAAAACCTGTTTTTGTCAGGACCCAGCAGGGCTCCAGTCTCGACAAAACCGGAGAATCCACCGTCGAGATCCGCGCCGTTCAGGTCGGTGACAAGATCGCATTCGGATTTCGCTGGGAAGACAGCAACCGATCCTTAAAACGCCACCCGCTGATCAAGGCCGAAGACGGCTGGCGGATGCTCAACAACCGCGCCGACATTTCAGACGAAACCGACTATTACGAAGACAAGTTTTCGGTCGCCTTTTCCAAGTCGGATGCCTTTGGCGGAGGTGCCTCCACGCATATGGGACCCAAGCCGCTGAGCGACAAACCAGGTGCCTTCAATTATCGCGGCCTTCACTACACGACAGACGGCAGCCTGCTTGACGTCTGGCAGTGGAAGGCTGCGCGCGGTGGCATGCTTGGGAAGGTTGATGACATGTGGTTTGGCACGCCAATCGAGCCGAATGAGGCTCAAGTCGCCGGCAAAAAACGTTATAGCGCAGGCTATTCGGCGGACGAGGGCAAATCCTTCTACATCTACAACTACAAGAAAAAATCAGGCTCCAACTACGAAAACACCGTTGACGTGTTGCGCTTGCCTGTGGATGTCGAAAAAACCGTCACTCAGATGGGCAAAATCGACCTTGACGTAGAGGCGACGGACGATCCGGGATCTCAATGGTGGATGTTTGAAGCTGAAAGCGTTCCTTATTCGCCGGAATTCGACGCGGCAATACCTGTTGGAACGATGATCCCCGGCGTCCTGATAATCGGAGAATATGAAGGCAGCCGTGCTGACCTTTCCGGCGGTTCCAAGTGGAAAGATGGCTATTGGACGCTCGAGATCATTCGCGACATGGACACCGGGAACCATCAGGACCTCCCTATGGAAGATGGTCTTTATCTCTGGGTCGCCGTGTTTGACCACAACCAGACGCGTCACACACGTCATTCACGTCCGGTTCGCCTGACATTCAACTGACGCCATTCCAACGGACCAATTTCATGTCGAAAAGCACCTGTACCGTTACGATCAACGGTAAAGAGATCAAGGCAAGTGTCGGTGACACGCTGATTGATGCCGGACTTGGCGGCCGCCTGGTCATTCCCCACGACTGCTGTTCGGGGCAATGCGAAACCTGTCGGGTTCGCGTGCTCAGCGGTGCAATAGACGATCTGGGGACACGTGAAAAAAACACTGTTCTCGGGTGTCTTGCCGTGCTCGAGGGCGATGCAGAAATCTCCTACGATCCTGTTCCGATCGTAAAGACGATAAAAGGTACCGTGGACAGTGTGCGCACTATCAAGGAAGACTATCTTGAAGTGCGTGTCCGCACCGCCAGGAAAGTAACCTGGCTACCCGGCCAGTATTTGCGCGCTACATTTGCCGGATATCCGCCGAGAGACTACAGCCCGACGACCCCGCTTAATCTGGATGCGGAAGAGGACGTCATCGTCTTTCATATCAAGGTCTATCCTGACAGCATCGTATCGTCGAAACTTGGCAGTCAGATTGCCAAGGGACACGGCGTCAAGTTGCGCGGCCCGTTTGGCAATGCATTCTTGCGCCAGCAGCCCGAACCAATCGTGTTGACCTCGACTGGAACCGGCTTTGCGCCGATTTGGGCGATTGCCGTTGCCGCTAGACTTGGACAGCCGGAACGCGACATCAGGGTCATTTCAGGCGCTCGTACACGCGATGGTCTTTATATGCGCGACGCTGTTCGCTGGCTGCAAAGCAATAATGTGCCGATATCTCTGACAGCCAGCGATGGCGACAACGAGACAGTCATGACTGCCCGGCCACAAGAGCTTGTTGGCGAACTGACCTCCGATCACATCGTCTATTCTGCCGGCGCGCCCGCTCACGTGGATGCCATGCGCGAACTGGCACTACAGGCCGGCGCTACATTTTATGCCGATCCATTCTATGTCGCAGAAGAAAGCAAGGGCGTCCTCGCCTTTGCGAGCAGGCTTTTCCGCAAATCCACACCTCCGCCCCAGGCGGAGGCTGCAGAATAAAGCGAAACGCTGCGGTTATTGCGCGGCCGTCGTCACGGCCTGCGGGCACGTGAAAATGAGCTCGTTCGCCTGACTGACCGGCATCGGGCGCCCAAGGTAGTAGCCTTGAGCGTCGGTGCATCCGATATCGTTCAGCATGTCGAGCAGCTGCCGGGTTTCAACCCCCTCAGCTGTCGTTGTCATGTTCAGATTCTTAGCCAACTCGATGACGGCTTTCACGATTGAGATCGAGTCATCAGAATATGCCATCGACCTGACGAAGGACTGGTCGATCTTGATCTTGTCGAAGGGGAACCGCCTCAGATAACTCAGCGACGAATATCCGGTCCCAAAATCGTCCATCGAAACCTTGACGCCAAGCGACTTGGCCTGGTGCAGAGCTTCCACAACGTCCTCTGTGTCCGTCAGCAAGACGCTTTCAGTGACTTCCAGTTCCAGCCGATCCGCTTTGAGGCCCGATTTCATCAGCGCACCGATCAACACGGGTCCGAAGGCATTGCCTCGCAACTGACGAGGCGACAGGTTGACGGCGACCCGCAAATGGTCCGGCCAGCCGGTGGCAATCCTGCAGGCCTCTTCCAGCACCCATTCGCCAAGCTGAACAATCAGTCCCGTGTCTTCGGCCAAAGGTATGAAATCACCCGGCGACACAAGGCCGCGTGTTGGGTGGTTCCAGCGCAGCAAGGCCTCGAAGCCGGAAATCTGGTAGTCGCTCAAGGTGTATTGCGGCTGGAAGTAAAGTTCCATCTCGCCATTTGCGGCGGCATTGCGCAGATCCAGGATCAACTCGCGCCGGTCATTCACCTCGGTGCCCATATCCTCTTCAAAGAAGCGATAAGTGTTCCTGCCGTCTTCCTTTGCGCGATAAAGGGCAAGATCAGCCTGTTTGAACAACTCGTCACCGACCGCTCCATCAGGCTTGGCCACCGAAATGCCGATACTGACACCAATTACCAGATCATGATCCGCTATCTGGAAGGGCCGCGAGAGTTCCCAAATGATGGACTGTGCCAGTTCATCGACCTGTTTCTGCTTGACGGGCAGGTCGGTCAGGATCGCAAATTCGTCACCGCCCAGGCGCGCGACCAACTCGCGGTCTTCGAGCAAGTGCCGCAGCCGGCCGGCAACCTGCCGTAAAAGTTCATCTCCGATCGGATGCCCCAGCGAGTCGTTGACAGTCTTGAACTCATCGAGATCCAGACAGAGAATTGCAAACTCACCGCCCTGAACCTGCTGACGCTTTAAGAGCAACTCCATCTGATCACGGAATTCGATGCGGTTGGGCAACTGGGTCAACATGTCATGCCGCGCAAGGAAGGCGAGGCGATCGCGCGCTTCCTGGCGCTCCGTGATGTCTTCGGAGATGGCAACCCAACCGCCATCTGACAGAGGTTGCCGAGTGGTCAAAACAATGCGACCCGAGCGTATCTTGACCATTTCCGTGCTTTGCGAGAACGGTGCCGATTGATGCGCTTTCGTGAAAGCGTCGGACCATTCGCTTTCATCGGTGCTGACAGCTTCTGCGTTCTGCAGAGCCGTCAGATCCTTGGCGGTCATGCCAGGTACAAGATTGTCCTGATCGAGTTCGAACAGGTCCGCAAAACGCTGGTTCGACACGATCAGACTACCACTTGCATCGAACATGCAAAGCCCGTGCGACATGTTGTTGAGTGCCGCATCGAAAAGTACGTTCTGCTCACGCAGCTGCGCTTCCTTCGACCTCAGGATGGTGTTCTTTTCGTGAACCCTGACCCGCAGGGCGTCACGTTCCTTGACAGATCGTTGCAACGAAACGACCGAGCGTGCGATGTCTCCGACTTCATCCAGCCGTTCTGTTCCGGCAACTTTCTTTTCGAAGTCGCCTGCGGCAATTCCCGTCAAAACCTTGGTAATGTCAGTCAGCGGCCGTGTGATCTGACGGGACAGGAGATAGGCGACGGTGGCAAATGCGATCAACGTCAGAACACCGAACAGAAACAGCCACCTAAGCAACTTGGCTTCTTCCTCAGTACCGATACGGGTCAGTTCATTCTGAGTTTCGGTCAGTTTTTCGATCGGAACCAACGCACAAACCGTTACCGGCGCAACAGGTACAGCGCACTCGATAACATTGCTGCCGCTAGCTGTGATGTTCGGCGTGGTTGCTGACATCTGGAGATCGGCGAAATCGCCTTTGAAGTTGCCTCTCGAAATCACTTCGTCCTTAAAGATTACCGCAAGTCCGAAGGAGTTGATCTCTGCCAGATCGGACAGCAGCGGTTCGTCGGATCGGATCCATCTTTGGGCCAGCAATCCGCCCACCGCATATCCAAATTCATCGAAAACCGGTGTGAAAACAATCTGGGAAACGGTGTTGATGTGTTCACCGGGGACAAAGATGCCTGTTTCAGAACGTGGCATGAGACGTGACATGGTCTGCACGTCCCCGGGGAAACTCTCGTTCAAGGATGTGACGATCTCCTCAAAGAAACTAAGCTTTGGAATGCTCGATCCCAGTTTGACCAGGTCCGCTTCATAGGAAGAAGCGCCGATAACTCGTGCCTGCTCGTCAAGAACAACGATCCCGTCCATGTCGGCCTGTTTCGCTGCCGGACCGAGGAGCTCTGACATGGCGACAACGTTTCGAGACATGACCGCATTCGACGTATCATGGTGCTTGGCAATCGAATTAACCCGGCGAAGCCGATCCTGAAACAGGAATTCCATCCGAGTTCCGGCAAGCTCCACGTCGGCGATCAACGTCTCCAACAACCGCGACTGAGACAGTTTGAGAAGCTCAACCTCCTGACGAGCCATACTGTCTTCCAACTGATATGCCACCAGACCAATCAGGCCTGCAAACGCACACAGCGCTGTGAAAACAGCGCCGTATGTGTAGTGCCAGAGCAGTGACGAGTGACGTATCATATTGCGTTCGGGCCTTTAGTTAGACACCGGCACTCCACCGTAGTTTCGAATCAGACTGTGCGCCTGATCGGATTGGCTGAAGTCAATGAAGGTCTTCATCTCACTATCCAGAGCGCCATCCTTATAAATGAGTGCAAGCGTCACCGCACTTGGATAGGTCTCATCCGTTGGATGGTTGCCGTCGATTTTCAGGACATTCAGCCCCTCTTCAAGCGGGCGGGAATAGGGCCCAAAGGCAATCGCGCCCTGGACGTCGCGCGCTGTCGAAATGGCATCCTGTGTTGTCAGGGCTGTTTTGGATCGCGGCGAAAATGTCAGGTCTTTCCAGCCCGGCATTGTATTGCGCAGCACCTGGAGCGTGCTGTCAGCATCTTCGCGCCTGACAAGCCGTACACGAAGATCCGCGCCGCCGAGTTCCGACCAGTTGGTGACCTTGCCAGCATAGAGATTTGCCAGATCTTCACTTGAAAGAGCCTCAACTCCAGTCGAGGGGTGGGTGAATATGGCGCTTGGTATCTTGGCAATCGGCAGATAGACCAAACCGTATTCAATCTCACTGTCCTTCAGGGGCCTTGCCACCCGCCCCAGCCTTTCAGTACCGGAACTGACGGCCGCTATGCCACCACCGGAACCAATGCTTGGCGGGATACTGAGTTCGATTTCAGGATGGGCTTCTGAAAAGCCGTCTCCCATTTCGCGCAACATTTCCAAGCCATCCCCGGTGCCGACGACACTGAGTGCGGTTTGAGCGACAGTGGGAGGCGATTGAACAAGGAGAACAGAAAGCGAAAGAACGAAGCAGAAGAAAGAGATCCGCATTTTTTCCACCAAATTGAGTTTGTATTATCTAGAATGCCACGTTCAAGTTAATCAAACACTAAAACCCTGCTACAAGTTACAATTAACCTGTATTTAAATTGGCTTGTATTAATATTCAGGTAGTCAATATTTCATAATTCTTGAATTTTCTTTAGGCATTATTTGCCGATAGGTCATTTTTTCCTAGCAGCTCAAATTGCTACAATCACTTTGTGAATCTCTAATCTGTTAATCTATAAAGTTAAGACGCAATTTTACATACGATTTGAAACTCTATTGATAGAATTTCGATCGATTGGCTTGAAAACTACTGTACAGACAACAGATTTCGCGATTGTCACAAATTAGTCAAACAAGTCATACAACCCACACTATACTATTGCGTGTATCGATTTGTTTGGGTCCTTGCATGAATGCCTACTTATTGGGCTTGGTAAAATTCATTAAGTTACAGACAATTGGACGCGTCATGCGATCAAGCTTGAATACTTGTCTCACGCTAAATACTGGCTGCACTTTGACGGACGACAAGGTTCACGTCGATCATGACGGGTCCAGAGTGTTTATTTGAGATTGCACCGTCTGCGTGAATACACTCCAGGAGCAATCTGGCGGCACTGGTTCCCAAAGCATGCCGATCCTGCCTGACCGTGGTCAGTGCAGGAACATAGAACTCTGAAAGTTCGATATCATCAAACCCGACGACGGATACGTCTTCCGGCACTTTCATGCCGTGCATCCTAAGTGTTGAAATCAATCCGAAGGCGACCTGATCCGAGGCACAGAATATGGCCGTAGGCCTGTCTTCCATAGACAGGATCCTTTCCGCCGCCGACCGGCCTGACTCAAGAGAAAAGTCGCCCCGAATGATCCATTCATCCCGCACCGGCAAGCCGAGTTCAGCTCTTTCTGCCAGCATGCCCTCTCGCCGGACATGCGTCAGAACATTGTCCTGAGGGCCGGTAACATGCGCGATTTTCCGATGCCCTAGCTCATAAAGGTGCCTGACCGCCAACCTGGCACCCTGGTTGTTGTCGCTTCGTACCGACGGCAGAGAGCTTCCGTGCTTCCATTCACACGCAAACACAATCCTGCCGTTCACTCCGTTTTCTTCGAACTGCCGAATTTCCTCGTCTGACAGCGCGCCATCCAGGCAAATCATGCCATCAATCTGAGAATCCAGAAAATAGTCGACGACGCGCTTTCCCGCCGTTGCATGATCTTTCGTGTCGGCAATCAAAACAGAAAGATCGCTTTCGCCGAAAATTTCGCTGATACCGGCTAGTATTTGCGAAAAAAACGGGTTTCCGAGGTTGGGAACCAGAACAAGAACCGCCCCGGCCTGACGCGTTCGCAGGCTCCTTGCGGCCCGATTGACGCGGTAACCGGTGGAGCGAATGGCCCTGAAAACTGTTTCCCGCGTCGCCTCCGTCAAAAGCTCGGGATTGCTGAGTGCTCGACTGACCGTTGCCGTTGAAACTCCGGCCCTTTTGGCAACATCTCGAATTCTGATGGGCTTCTGCGCCAATGCTGCCTCCCGATTTTTGTTTGCGACTTACCGACATTCCGGGTTGACACGAGCGGCATTCCCGAGAATGATAAATGTAATCGATTACATGAGAGATACACAATTCTGTAATCGATTACAATTGCGGTGGAGGCCGCATCAATTGAAAAATCGGGCCGAAGGTTCGATGGGAGGAGACTATGAAAGCACTACACGCTGTATTTGCAGCAACCACCGCACTGTGCGCGGCGACTGCCGTCCACGCGACGGATTTGGAAGTTACGCACTGGTGGACATCAGGTGGTGAGGCTGCCGCTGTTGCAGAGTTTGCGAAGGCGTTTGACGCGACGGGCAACAAGTGGGTTGATGGTGCGATTGCCGGTTCCGGCGGCACGGCGCGTCCGATCATGATCAGCCGCATCACGGGCGGCGATCCGATGGGCGCGACGCAGTTCAACCACGGCCGTCAGGCAGAAGAGCTTGTGGAAGCCGGCCTGATGCGCGACCTCAGCGATGTGGCGGCGGAAGGCAACTGGGCGGAGATCGTGCGTCCTTCCAGCCTGCTCGACAGCTGCACGCTTGACGGCAAGATCTACTGCGTGCCGGTCAACATTCACTCGCCGCAATGGCTGTGGATCAACAATGCCGTTTTTGAAGACAACGGCCTGGCCGTGCCGACCAACTGGGACGAGTTTGTCGCCGCTGCGCCCAAGCTGCAGGAAGCCGGCGTCGTGCCGCTCGCCATGGGCCAGCAGCCCTGGCAGACCACCCTCGCCTTCCAGACCCTTCTGACTGCGCTCGCAGGTCCGGAGACCTACACCAAGGTGTTCGGCGACAAGGATGCCGACCTTGCTGGCGGCCCGGAACTGGCCAAGGTCTTTGAGGCCGCGGCAACAGCCCGCGACATGGCCAAGGATTCCAACGTTCAAAACTGGAACGATGCCACGAACATGGTCATCACCGGCAAGGCCGGCGGCCAGATCATGGGCGACTGGGCCCAGGGTGAGTTCCAGGTGGCCAACCAGGTCGCCGGCAAGGACTACACCTGCCTGCCGGGCCTTGGCGTCAATGAAGTGATCCAGACCGGCGGCGATGCCTTCTACTTCCCGCAGGTGGACGATCCGGAGATCTCCGCGGCCCAGGCTGAACTCGCCAAGGTCATGATCTCCCCGGAGACACAGGTTGCCTTCAACCTGAAGAAGGGTTCCCTGCCGGTGCGCGGCGATGTCGATCTGTCGGCTGCCAATGACTGCATGCGCAAGGGCCTTGAGATCCTGGCCAAGGGCAACATCATTCCGGGCACCGACCAGTTGATGTCTGCTGACAGCAACCAGCAGGTCAACGACCTGTTCGTCGAGTTCTTCAACAACCCGTCCATGTCGGCTGAAGACGCTCAGAAGCTGTTCGCCTCGATCGTCGCCAACGCCGACTGATCCGCACAACGGGCTCCGCCGGTTCCGTCAACAGGGCTTGACGGCATCGGCGTCCTCCAGCCCTGCGCGCAGTTTCTGCGCGCAGGGAATTCTGGAACACTGCAAGCAGGCTTTTACGGGACAAGGAAGACAGGCATGGCCGCACCCTCAGGCCCAGCCAGATGGCACCGCAACTTGAGTGCCAAGGTGGCGGCAATTCCGATGATTGTCACCGCCCTGGTGGTCTTTATCGGCGGAACCGCCTGGACGGTTCTCTACTCCTTCACCAATTCCAAGCTGCTGCCACGGGAGAAGTTTATCGGCTTTGGCCAGTATGAACGCCTGTGGAGCAGCAACAAGTGGCTGATCTCGATCGAGAACCTGGCCATCTATGGCGGCTTCTCCCTCGTCTTCTCCCTCCTCATCGGCTTCATTCTGGCCGCCCTGCTCGATCAGAAGATCCGCTTTGAGGACACCTTCCGCACCATCTTGCTCTATCCCTTCGCGCTCAGCTTCATCGTCACGGGTCTTGCCTGGCAGTGGATCCTCAATCCGGATTTCGGCATCCAGCATGTCGTGCGCAGCCTGGGCTGGGAGAGCTTTGCCTTCGACCCGCTCTACAATCCCGACATCGTCATCTACGGCATTCTGATTGCCGGACTGTGGCAGGGTACCGGCCTCATCATGTGCCTCATGCTGGCCGGGTTGCGCGGCATTGACGAGGACATCTGGAAGGCCGCCAAGATTGACGGCATCCCCATGTGGAAGACCTATATCTTCATCGTCATCCCGATGATGCGCGGCATCTTCATCACCGCCATCGTGCTGGTCGCCTCCGGCATCATCAAGGTCTATGACCTGGTCGTCGCCCAGACCGGCGGCGGACCCGGCATCTCCTCAGAAGTGCCAGCCAAATACGTCTATGACGCCATGTTCCTGTCCCAGAACCTCGGACAGGGCTTTGCCGCCTCCACCATGATGCTGCTCACCGTTGCCATCATCGTCATTCCCTGGGCCTATCTCGAATTCGGAGGCAAGCGCCGTGGCTGATACTGCATATCTTTCCGGCCCCTCAGGTCCAAAACCCCGGCGCGTCCTGTCCCGCCGCAACATCATGATCTACGGCACGCTGATCGTCGTCTCGCTCTACTATCTGCTGCCTCTTTACGTGATGGTCGTCACCTCCCTCAAGGGCATGCCCGAGATCCGTCTCGGCAACATCTTCTCGCCCCCGGTCGAGGTTACCTTCCAGCCCTGGGTCAAGGCCTGGGCCGAAGCCTGTACCGGCCTCAATTGTGACGGCCTGTCGCGCGGCTTCTTCAACTCCGTGCGCATTCTCATTCCGTCCGTGATCCTGTCGATCATCATCGCCTCGATCAACGGCTATGCGCTCGCCAACTGGCGCTTCAAGGGCTCGGAGACCTTCTTCACCATCCTGATCGTCGGGGCCTTCATTCCCTATCAGGTCATGATCTATCCGATCGTCATCATGCTGCGCGAGGTCGGTCTTTACGGCAGTCTCACAGGCCTGGTCATCGTGCACACCATCTTCGGCATGCCGATCCTGACCCTGCTCTTCCGCAACTATTTTGCCTCCGTACCGCAGGAACTCTTCAAGGCCGCCCGCGTCGATGGCGCTGGCTTCTGGGGCATCTATTTCCGCATCATGGTCCCCATGAGCCTGCCCATCTTCGTCGTCGCCATGATCCTGCAGGTCACCGGCATCTGGAACGACTTCCTGTTCGGCGTCATCTACACAAAGCCGGACCTTTATCCGATGACGGTGCAGCTCAACAACATCGTCAACTCGACCCAGGGGGTGAAGGAATACAACGTCAACATGGCCGCCACCATTCTCACTGGCCTTGTTCCCCTCACCATCTACTTCATCTCCGGCAAACTCTTCGTCCGCGGCATCGCCGCCGGAGCGGTCAAAGGCTAACGAGAAAACAATGGAAACAAGTATCTCCGTCAAGAACCTCGCCTTAAGCTTCGGACACCTGGACGTGCTGAAGGATCTCAACCTGGAGATCGGCAAAGGCGAATTCCTGGTCCTGCTCGGGTCCTCGGGCTGCGGCAAGTCCACCTTGCTCAACTGCATCGCAGGCCTGCTCGATGTCACCGGCGGCCAGATCTTCATCGGCGACAAGAACGTCACCTGGGAAGAGCCCTCAAAGCGCGGCATCGGCATGGTGTTCCAGTCCTATGCCCTCTACCCCCAGATGACCGTTGCCGGCAATCTCAGCTTCGGCCTGAAGAATGCAGGCCTGCCGAAGGCGGAAATCGAGGAACGGGTCAACCGCGCCGCCAAGGTGCTGCAGATCGAGCCCCTGCTCAACCGCAAGCCCGCGGCCCTGTCCGGCGGCCAGCGACAGCGGGCGGCCATCGGCCGGGCCCTGGTGCGCGATGCCGATGTCTTCCTCTTCGACGAACCGCTCTCAAACCTGGACGCAAAGCTCAGGGCCGACCTCAGGGTCGAGATCAAGCAGCTGCACCAGAAGCTGAAGAACACCATGATCTACGTCACCCATGACCAGATCGAAGCCATGACCCTGGCCGACCGGATCGCCATCATGCGCGGCGGACGCATTCTGCAGCTGGCATCGCCCAACGAGATCTACAATCGCCCGGCCAGCAAATACGTGGCCGAGTTCATCGGATCGCCCACCATGAACTTCTTCGAGGGTGAACTCAAAGCCGACGGCGGAGCCTACAGCTTCACAAACGGCACACTCACCGTCCCCTTGAACGACTATCAGTTCAAGGAAACCAGCCCCGCCCCGGAACCTGCATGGTTCGGCATTCGACCCGAACACATGAGCTCAGGCGATGCCGCACAAAACGCCCCCGTGCGCATGAACGCATCCGTCGAACTCGTCGAACCCCTCGGATCCGACACCCTCGCACGCGTCAATGCACTGGACCATACCCTGTGGGTGCGAATGGACGGACAGGCAAACATCAAAAATGGCGACACAATCAACATCGGGTTCGATCCCAAACGCGCAAACATATTCAGCAAAAATAACGAAATCAGAATCTGAGCCAGATTCTTAATCTCAAATCGGGAAAACACTCATGGATGTTTCATTCCAGCTCTATTCTGCACGCGAATTCACCCCTTGGGACAGTGTCTTTGAACGCCTGGCCAAGCTTGGATATACCAAGGTCGAGGGCTTCGGGGGTGTTTACGAGGATCCAGCTGCCTGCCGTGACCTGCTAGACAAAACAGGCTTGAGCATGCCGTCCGGGCATTTCTTTCCAATGGAGCAGTTCGACGATGACATCGGCAAGGTCATCGCAACTGCCAAGACACTCGGCATGGAACGCCTGTTCTGTCCTGCCCTGCCGCCCGAACAACGGACTGCCGATGCAGGACACTGGCAATCGGTCGGCGAGCGTCTTGAAGCCATTGGCGCGAAAATCCGGGACGCCGGTCTGCGGTTCGGATGGCACAATCATGATTTCGAATTCGTCACCTGTGACGACGGCAGATTGCCGATGGACATATTGCTTGAAGCCGCACCTTCCATTGAATGGGAAGCCGACATTGCCTGGATCGTCCGAGGCGGTCAGGATCCTCTGGCCTGGATTTCGAAATACGCCGATCGCATCACCACGGCGCATGTCAAGGACATCGCTCCTGAAGGCGAATGCGCTGACGAAGACGGCTGGGCCGATGTCGGTCAGGGAACCATGGATTGGAAGGCCATCATGGCCGCGTTGCGGACAGCCGGCGCCGATCTGTTCATCATTGAGCACGACAAGCCATCGGACGTCGATCGGTTTGCCGCCCGCTCCATCGAAGCATTCCGCACATTTTAAGGAATTATCATGAGTAAGACACTCGGCATCGGCGTATTGGGATGCGGAAATATCTCGGCTGCCTACATGCGCCTTGCCCCGCTTTTCAGGGGCATCGAAGTGCGCGCCTGCGCCGACATCAACGAGGCGGCTGCAAAGGCGCGTGCAGATGAATTCAATCTGCGAGCAGAGACGGTCGACGGGCTGCTTGCGGCGAACGACATCGATATCATCGTCAACCTGACGGTTCCTGCCGCGCACTTTGATGTTTCAAAAAAGATCCTGGATGCCGGTAAACACGTTTATTCCGAAAAACCATTCGTGCTGAATGTGTCGGAAGGACAGGAGCTCGCGTCGATTGCCAAGGACAAGGGCTTGCGCGTCGGCTCTGCACCAGACACGTTCATGGGCGGCGCGCACCAGCTGGCCAGACACCTTGTCGACAGCGATGCAGTCGGCAAAATCACGTCGGGCACCTGCTTCGTTCAGAGCCCCGGCATGGAAATGTGGCATCCGAACCCAGACTTCTTCTTTCAGCCGGGCGGCGGGCCCATCCTCGATCTCGGGCCCTATTACGTTTCCAATCTTGTTCAGTTGCTCGGTCCGGTCAAACGGGTCTGCGCCATGAGTTCGTCCGGATCCGAATATCGGACGATCACCTCACAACCCCGTCATGGCGACAAGATCAAGGTGGAAACGCCCACCACGATCCATGCTGTGATGCAATTTCATTCAGGGGCTCAGATCACGTATTGCGCCAGCTGGGACGTCTGGCAGCATGGTCATTCCAACATGGAACTTTACGGCCTGGGCGGGACACTGCATGTGCCGGACCCGAACTTTTTCGGCGGTGAAGTGCGGATGACCGAGAAGGGTGCTTACGTGAATATGGCGGATGCCTGGAACCATCCGTTTTCAAAGGCAAATGACGGCAGCAATGCAAACTATCGTACTGCGGGACTTGCCGACATGGCGCAGGCGATCCTGGCCGGCCGCCCACACCGTTGCTCTCTGGAATTTTCCCTGCATGCCGTCGATGTGATGACGTCAATCCTTGCATCGGGCGAGAGTGGGCAGTTTATTGATGTCGCAACCACCTGCGACCGTCCTGCTGCCCTCGATCCACAAGCGGCACAGGACCTTCTCATCTGATAGGAAATCAAATGACCTGGACTGCGGCGCCCTCGCGCTATGACAACATGGTGTATCGCCGATGCGGCCAATCAGGCCTGAAGCTGCCGGCGATCTCACTCGGGCTCTGGCATAATTTCGGTGAAGACACACCACATGCGCTCAAGCGGGATATTGCCTGTACGGCTTTCGATCTTGGCATCACGCATTTCGACCTCGCCAACAATTACGGCCCAAGGCCCGGGTCTGCCGAAAGCGCATTTGGAGAAATACTGCGAACCGACTTTGCACCTTATCGAGATGAGATGATCATCTCGTCCAAGGCCGGATATGGCATGTGGCCCGGACCCTACGGGGAATGGGGCAGCCGCAAATACATGATTGCCTCCTGCGACCAGTCTCTGAAGCGGATGGGGCTGGACTATGTCGACATCTTCTATTCCCACCGGTTCGATCCGGACACACCACTGGAAGAAACGATGATGGCACTCGATCACATCGTGCGGTCCGGGCGGGCCCTTTACGTTGGCATTTCGTCCTACAACTCCAAGCGCACGCGAGAGGCTGCCGCGATCCTGAAAGAGCTGGGTACCCCCTGCCTGATCCACCAGCCGAGCTATTCGATGATCAACCGCTGGGTGGAAGAGGATGGTTTGCTGGACACGCTCGACGAGCTCGGCATCGGCTCCATCGCCTTTTCGCCACTAGCCCAGGGCATGCTGACCAACAAGTATCTGAACGGGATCCCTGAAGACAGCAGGGCAACGCAGGGCAAATCTCTCAAAAGCCAGTTTTTGAGCGACGAGAATATTGAGACAATCAGGGCGCTCAATGCGATTGCGGAACGAAGGGGCCAAACCCTTGCGCAGATGGCGATTGCGTGGGTTCTGCGGAACGGAAAAGTCACAACGGCTCTTATCGGCGCGAGCCGTGCCGAACAGGTCAGAGA
The DNA here is from genome assembly GCF_009363435.1 of Labrenzia sp. THAF82. Taxonomy (GTDB): domain Bacteria; phylum Pseudomonadota; class Alphaproteobacteria; order Rhizobiales; family Stappiaceae; genus Roseibium; species Roseibium porphyridii. The sequence continues at coordinate 148,908 of NZ_CP045354.1, forward strand.
CTGTGTCCGCACTGTGGAAAATCTCGATTTCACGGACGCAGAACTAAACGAAATAGCAGCTACGACGCGTGAAGCTGACATCAACCTCTGGGCCGCATCTGCGGAACGGAAAGGACCGTCACGCTAAACGGACGTCACAACGACAGATCTATAACTTAGGGAGGCAGCCATGGCCGGACTGATCAAGGGACCAGCGATTTTCCTGGCACAATTTGCAGGCGACGAAGCACCTTTCAATTCACTTCCCGCCATAACCAAATGGGCTGCCGACCTCGGTTACAAGGGTGTTCAGATCCCAACTTTCGATGGCCGGCTGTTCGACCTCGACAAGGCAGCCGAAAGTGAGACCTATTGTGACGAGGTAAAAGGCATCTGCGCGGATGCCGGTGTCGAGATCACTGAACTTTCCACCCACCTGCAGGGACAACTTGTGGCGGTCCATCCAGCCTACGATCTTGCCTTTGACGGTTTTGCGCCGGAAAACGTTCATGGCAATCCCAAAGCGCGACAGGAATGGGCGGTTGATCAGATGAAAAAGGCGGCTGTCGCAAGTCGTCGTTTTGGGCTTGATGCTTCCGTCAGCTTCACCGGGTCGTTGGCATTCCCCTATCTTTATCCTTGGCCACAGCGCCCCGCCGGTCTGATCGAAGAAGCTTTCAGCGAACTCGCCCGCCGCTGGAAGCCGATACTTGATGTCTATGAAGAGAACGGTGTCGATGTCGGGTACGAAATCCACCCCGGTGAAGATGTCTTCGACGGGGCGACGTTCGAGATGTTCCTAGACGCGCTAGGCGGTCACAAACGCTGCCAGATCAACTACGATCCATCTCATTTCCTGCTTCAGCAAATGGACTATCTGGCGTTTATCGACATCTATCACGAGCGCATCTGCGCCTATCATGTGAAGGATGCGGAATTTAATCCAGATGGCCGGCAGGGCGTTTACTCCGGTTATCAGAGTTGGGTCAACCGGGCCGGCCGGTTCCGTTCCCTTGGTGACGGTCAGGTCGATTTCTCAGGCATTTTTTCCAAGCTCGCACAACATGGTTATGACAGCTGGGCGGTGCTGGAATGGGAGTGCTGCCTGAAATCGCCCGAACAAGGTGCTGCAGAAGGCGCACCGTTCATTGAAAGTCACATCATCGAGGTGACGGACAAAGCCTTCGATGATTTTGCCGGCGCAGGAACCGACCAGGAACAGATCCGCAGGATGCTTGGATTGACTTCCTGATACCGCACCTTTTCGCACACCTGAACGTAAAAAGCCGGCCAAAACACAATTGGCCGGCTCTCATATTTTCTCGGACAATTCAGATCCACCTTGGATCAGCCGCCGAAGTCGTCGAGCATGATGTCTTCCCGATCCACACCCAGATCCAGCAACATATTGATGACGGACTGGTTCATGATCGGTGGCCCGCACATATAGAATTCACAGTCTTCCGGTGCCGGATGGTTCTTGAGATACTCGTCGAAGAGGACGTTGTGGATGAAGCCGGTATAGCCCTTCCAGTCGTCTTCCGGCAGCGCATCCGAGAGGGCCACGTGCCATTCGAAATTCGGGTTTTCGGCAGCAAGCGTGTCGAAGTCTTCAACAAAGAACATCTCTCGCTTCGAACGGGCGCCGTACCAGAAGCTAATCTTGCGCTTTGACTTCAGCCGCTTGAGCTGATCGAAAATGTGGCTGCGCATTGGTGCCATGCCGGCACCGCCCCCAACAAAGATCATTTCTTTTTCGGTCTCGCGGGCGAAGAACTCGCCGAAAGGACCGGAAATTGTGACTTTGTCGCCCGGTTTCAGGTTGAATATGTAACTCGACATTTTCCCGGGAGGGATGCCCTCCGATCCCGGCGGCGGTGAAGCCACACGGACGTTGAGCATGATCATGCCCTTTTCTTCCGGGTAATTTGCCATGGAGTAGGCGCGCTCGAGCGGCTCGTCGACAACGGATTCATATTGCCAGAGGTTGAAGCGGTCCCAGTCCTCCCGGTATTCGTCTTCAACGTCAAAATCCGTGTATTTAAGATGGTGCGAGGGCGCTTCGATCTGAATATATCCACCGGCGCGGAAATTGACGTCCTCGCCTTCGGGAAGCTCCAGCACAAGCGCCTTGATGAAGGTGGCAACATTCTCGTTCGAACGAACGGTACATTCCCATTTCTTGACCCCGAAGACTTCTTCGGGAACTTCGATCACCATGTCCTGCTTCACCGCCACCTGACATGACAGACGGTCACCGCAGGCCGCTTCGCGCTTGGTGATATGGCTTTCCTCCGTAGGCAGGATTGAACCGCCTCCGGAGAAAATCTTCACCCGGCACTGGGCACAAGTGCCACCGCCGCCGCATGCAGACGGCACGAAGAGTTTTTGCTCAGCCAGAGTTTGCAGCAGCTTGCCACCGGCCGGAACCGAAATGGTCTTTTCGCCGTTGATGCTGATGTTGACATTGCCCACAGAGACGAGCTTCGAGCGGGCGGCCAGAATGATCGTGACAAGCGCGAGCACGATCAGGGTAAAGAGCAGGATGCCTAATCCGAATGTTGCCACAAGGCGCTCCCGTTACAGTTTGACGCCGCTGAAAGACATGAAGGCAAGCGCCATCAGTCCGGCAGTGATGAAGGTGATGCCCAGGCCCTGCAGGCCGTCGGGAATGTCGGCGTATTTCAGCTTTTCCCGAACGCCGGCCATCGCGGTGATTGCCAGTGCCCAACCAAACCCGGAGGAGAGCCCGTAGGTGACCGATTCGGTAAAATCGTAGTCCCGCTCGACCATGAAGAGCGAGCCGCCAAGAATGGCACAGTTCACTGTAATGAGCGGCAGGAAGACGCCAAGAGCGTTGTAGAGCGGCGGGAAATACTTATCGAGCACCATTTCCAGGATCTGAACCAGCGCGGCGATCACCCCGATATAGGAAATCAGGCCGAGAAAGGTGAGGTCGACATCGCTGAAACCGGCCCAGGAAAGTGCTCCTGGGGCCAGCAGATATGTCAGGATCAGATTGTTCGCCGGAACCGTGATCGCCTGAACGATCATGACCGAAATTCCAAGGCCGATGGCCGTGGAGATTTTCTTGGAAACCGCGATGAACGTGCACATGCCGAGAAAGAACGACAAGGCAAGGTTTTCGACAAAGATCGCCTTTACGGCAAGAGAGACCAGCTGTTCCATCAGTGTGCGTCCACCACCTGGATCTTGTATTCACGCTCTTCAACCTGTTCAGGCTTCCAGGTCCGGAACGCCCAGATAAGCAGGCCGATGATGAAAAATGCGGACGGCGGCAAGAGCAGCATACCGTTGGGAACGTACCACCCATCATTGTTGACTGTTGGGAGCACCGTGATGCCGAACAGGCTGCCGGCGCCAAACAGTTCACGAATGAAGCCGACCAGCATCAGGATCAGGCCGTAACCCAGCCCGTTGCCCACACCATCGATGAAGGAGGCAACCGGTGGGTTTTTCATGGCGAATGCTTCCGCGCGGCCCATGACGATGCAGTTTGTGATGATCAGACCGACAAAGACGGACAGCGTCTTGGAGATTTCATAAGCATAGGCCTTGAGGACCTGGTCCACGACGATCACGAGCGACGCGATGATCACCATCTGGACGATGATCCGGATTGCACCCGGAATGTGGTTCCGCAGCATCGAAATAAACATTGAAGAAAACCCTGTCACCAGGGTCACCGCAATGGACATGACCAGCGCCACCTGAAGCGACGAGGTCACGGCAAGAGCTGAGCAGATGCCCAGAACCTGCAGCGTGATCGGATTGTTGTCGACCAACGGATCGATCAGCATGCTTCTCTTGGTCTGCGCCATCAGATCGCTCCTGCTTTTACATTGGCAAGGAAGGGGCCATAGCCATCTTCGCCCATCCAGAACCGCACAAGATTGTCCACACCGACCGAAGTCAGCGTCGCGCCTGCCAGCGCATCGACATGGTATTCCTCTCCCGCTGGCGGCGCTGTCTTGGCCACCGTGATCAGGAGATCGCCATTGTCATCCGTCAGTTTCTTGCCGCTCCACAAGGCTTTCCATCGCGGATTGTCCACCTCGGCGCCGAGCCCGGGGGTCTCTGCATGCTGATAGAACTGAAGGCCGAAAATATCGTTGCCGTTGGCTTCCAGTGCAACGAAACCATAAAGCGTCGACCAGAGCCCGTAGCCATGCACCGGAAGGATGATCTTGTCGATTGACTGGTCATCCTTGCGCAGCAGATAGATGGTCCGGAAATTCGATTGGCGGCCAATGCCTGCCGGGTCGTCCGTCAGCGCACGGCTGAGTTTGGGATCATCGGCGGCGGCAAGATCGTCGAATGTTGCGGGATCGAACTTGGTCGTGAATTCGCCCGTTGCCAAGTCAAGAACATGCGGCTCGAAGGCACTGAATGCTTCGGTTATGTTCTCACCTGGGGTGTAGACGCCAGCGACCTGCAAAATGTTGATCTGCTTGTCCCTGAGCTTGTTGACGTCCTGAATCGGACGCAAAGAGACGGCCGTTGCGGAGACGACCATCGATGCAACAAGACACAGTGTGACAGCAACAAAAACAGTCTTGGGAACGGAATCCGCCGGCATGTCCAGAAAACGCCGGACGAACCCTTTGTTTGGACGGTCGCCCTGTTGTCCGTTGTCTTCAGGCATTTCGTTTCGCCCTGCGTTTGATGTTCGCCTGCACCACAAAATAATCGATAAGCGGCGCAAAAACATTGCCGAACAAGATGGCCAGCATCATACCCTCCGGGAAAGCCGGATTGATAACCCTGATCATCACCACCATAAATCCGATCAAGGCCCCGTAGATATAGCGGCCGAGATTGGTGTGAGACGCGGACACCGGCTCTGTGACCATGAAGACCAGGCCGAACGCATACCCACCGACGACAAGATGCCAATACCAGGGCATTGCGAACATCGGATTGGTGTCCGAGCCGATCAGGTTGAGCAGCGTCGAAAAGGCTATCATCCCGCCCAGACAGCCGACAACGAGACGCCAATTGGCAATCTTGGTAATCAGCAGGAAGGCAAGACCTATCATGCAGGCAAGCGTGGATGTTTCGCCAATGCTGCCTTGTATGATGCCAATGAAGGAATCAAACCAGGTCATGCCATGCGCCGCGAGCTGCAGGTAACCGTCCGAAGCCCCCACTGACAAAGCCGTTGCACCTGAGAACCCGTCGACCGGTGTCCAGATCGTGTCACCGGACATTTGCGCCGGATAGGCGAAATAAAGGAAGGCACGACCCGTTAGCGCCGGATTGAGGAAGTTCTTGCCGGTTCCGCCAAACACTTCCTTGCCAATGACCACGCCGAAAGAGATCCCCAGCGCGACCTGCCAGAGCGGTGCGGAAGGCGGCAAGATCAGCGCATAGAGCATGGAAGTTACGAGAAAACCCTCGTTGACTTCATGCCCGCGCACCGTCGCGAAGATCACTTCCCAAATCCCGCCAACCACGAGCGTCGTGATGTAAATCGGCAGGAAATAGAGCAGACCGTGCATGAAGTTGGCAAAGGGGTTGGCCGGATTGAAGCCAATCCCGAGGGCCTCCATGATCCAGGCCCGCCAGCCGGTCGCATCATATATGGCAATGGCCGAATTGACCTGAAAGCCAACGTTGTAGAGCCCAACCAGAATGCATGGGATTGTAGCGATGACCACGTAGGTCATGATCCGCTTCATGTCGACATAAGAGCGGGCATGCGGCGCGGCGGTGGTGACCGTCTTCGGCGTATAGATGAAACTTTCCACCATCTCATAGACGGGGAAGAGCTTTTCGTATTTGCCGCCCTTAACGAAATAGGGCTCGATGCGGTCGAAGAAGCTGCGAAGGCCCAACTCTAGCCCTCCTTCTCAATTTTCGTGAGGCAGTCGCGCAAGGCAATGCCATATTCATATTTTGCCGGACAGGCAAATCCCACAAGTCCCAGATCTTCCTCGTCCAGTTCCAATGCGCCAAGCGCCTGAGCCTGATCGGTGTCCATCACCAGCAGCGCACGCAGCAACTGTGTCGGCAGGAAGTCCTGTGGCATCAGCTCTTCGAATGTGCCCAGGGGCACCATGGCTCTGCGGCCACCGTTCAAGTTTGAGGTCAACGCATAAAGTTTCTTGGAAAAGGCGGATCCTAGAACCGGCTGCAAGGCGTATTTCGATGGCATCGGACGGATCCAGCCCATCGGGATCTGTTTGTGGTCTTCCTCAATCAGAGTGATTTGCCGCGCGTAACGCCCCAGATACGCACTTGGCCCTTCGCCAAGGCGGCCGCTGAGGATGGAACCCGATATAAGTCGGACAGGATCATCCCCAGTGAGTTCGTTTTCCGACAACTCCACCATAGAAGCGCCGGTGACCGTGCGAATCAAACGAGGATTGCTGCACCGAGGACCGGAGAGGGCAACGACCCTTTCCGGGTCGTATTGACCTGTTTCAAGGAGACGGCCAATGGAAATCACGTCCTGGTAGCCAATCGTCCAGACGGCCTTTTCCGCTGTCGGCACATCCAGGAAGTGGATATGTGTTCCAGCCAATCCGGCCGGGTGAGGACCCGAAAACCCGACGGTTTCAACTCCTGCCACATCGTTACCGGGAACATTGGCGCCGGTCTCGCAGCACAGATAGGTGCGTCCATCGCTTAGTGACGCAACCGCCTCGAGACCTTTTGCGAAGGCTGCAGCCTTTTCAGAAAGAACCACTGCCGGATCCGGCGAAAGCGGCTCGGTATCCATTGCATTGACAAAAATCGCCGCCGGGCGTGCATCCGATGCCGGAACTTTCGAATATGGTCGCGTGCGGAAGGACGTCCAGAGTCCAGAGGTGCACAGACGCTCAACGAGACCTTCGCGAGTCGTCGCATCACCGATACCGGAAAAATCAACTGGCTCGGCCGCTGCCTTGTCGACCTCGATTTCGACACTGACAAGGACGCGGCGCGCACCGCGGTTGACGGCCTTTACTCGGCCGGATGCGGGCGACACGACCATCACGTCAGGTGTGTCCTTGTGGAAAAGCAGCGGTGCGCCGAGGGCGACCACATCACCTTCCTGAACAAGCAGTCTCGGCTTCAGACCAATGTAGTCCGCAGCAATGACCGCGACCGTGCTCGTTTCGCGAGTTTCGCTGATCTGTTGATCCGGTGCCCCCTGCACAGGTAGATCCAGACCTTTTTTGAGCTTATAGCTTTGCACGCATCTGGCCTCCAGAATTCGACAAAACGCGGTATCCTACGTTTTTGCGCCCGTAAAAAGGACTAATTTGCCAATTAGCTACATTTTTTTGTTGAATCGTACTCCAGAACCGATGAAAAGCGCCCATAGAAAGTCGGCAATCGCCGCAAGTGACCGATCGGAGGCTGTTATCGTGCCAACTCACATCAAATTCTCCCGACGGGGTTTCATCCTGATGTCGCTCACTACTCTTGCTGCCTGTAAGGGCGGTTTGGAGGTCGTTGAGCTGACGGGATCAACGATGGGTACGAACTACTCGGTGACGGCTCTAGACCATGATCGCGCTGTCGACAAGGACGAGTTGCAACGCGCAATCGAAAACAGCCTGTTGAACGTAAACGCCCAAATGTCGAACTGGGATCCCAAATCCGAGGTTTCCCGTTTCAATTCCCTGACTTCAACGCAGCCTTTGACCGTGTCAAAGGATCTGGCAATGGTCGTTCAGGCTGCCAAGGACGTCAATCAGGCAAGCAGCGGCCAATTTGATATCACGTTGGGACCTGTCATCGAGGCATGGGGTTTTGGCGCTGAAGGTGGTCACAAGAATACGCAACCCGACCCGGACAAGCTTGCCAAAGCAGTTGAAGCTGCAGGCAAGAGCCAGGCGTTGCACGTTGACGGAAACCAGCTCAGCAAAAGCGATCCAGCAGCGCGTATCTACCTGCCCTCCATCGGCAAGGGCTATGGGGTCGACCAGATGGCAAAGGTTGTCAGGAGCTTCGGACTGACCGATTTCATGGTTGAAATCGGCGGCGACCTCTATGTTTCCGGCCGCAACGCGGACGGCCTGGATTGGCAAATCGGCATCGAATCACCTGATGCGCACAACCGCCAAGCCTACAAAATCGCCAGCGTTTCCAATCTTGGCATGGCAACTTCCGGCGACTACAGAAATTACTTCGAACAGGATGGCGTGCGCTATTCACACATCCTGGATGCGCACAGCGGCCGTCCGATCACGCATCGGACTGCCTCGGTGACGGTTCTTGCCGAAAACACGATGCTTGCCGATGCCTGGTCCACCGCTATGTTGGCACTAGGGACCGAGCGCGGTCTTGAACTTGCGAATCAGCGTGACCTCGCCGTCATGTTCATTGATCGTGGCAGTGACGCGGATGACGGGAACTTCATCGCAACCACAAGCAATCGCTTTACCGCATTGCAGGCATAACATCTGATCGGGCCAAGACCTTGCTGACCTTTGTTTTAGCGTTTGTGTTGCTGATTACCGTCATCGTCGGCATGGCGATTGGCGTAATTTTCTCTGGCAAGACAATCAAGGGCAGCTGCGGCGGACTGAATGCGATCGCCGACGCGGATCACTGTCTGGTCTGCAACAAGGAAATCGATCCGAACAGTCCACTCAGAGAACGTCTGGCTTGCCCGAGGGCTCGCAAGATGTTGGCAAACAAGGAAGCCTGACACAAGACCTCAAGTGTCAGGCTGAGACCGGAATAAAAGCCACGATCGCTAGGCAAGTCGCCGCGACTATTCCAAACAACCACAATTTCCATCGCGGTCCTTCTTTCACCCAGACACGGCGGTACTGGTACCCCGCGAGGCATGCCAGTACGAAAAAAATCGTCGCGGTCATGGGTGTTAGAAACAAATCTTGCAATTGAAGAGTTCCTTAGGCCGATTTGTTTCGGTTAGGCTGTGTCATGCGTTATTGCCGGACCCACAGGAAGGAGCCAATCTCATGCCAAGCTCTTATCAGGCCCCGAGCCGAAAAGACAAGCAGCAGGCTACGACACATAGCCAGTCCTCCAGTACAAACACCACCAAGGAAACGGCGACCGTCGGCAAAATACTTGCGTCAAAAGGCAACGACCTCTTCGCGCTTCGTCCGCAAAACACACTGCATGAAGCCGTCGAGATGTTGCGCGACAAGCGAATCGGCGCGTTGGTGGTAAAGAACTCCGAAGGCGGCCTGCAAGGCATTTTGTCTGAGCGCGACATCGTCCGAAAGCTGGCGGAAACCCCCGGTCAAACGCTCGCTCAAAAGGTTGAGGATGTCATGACCACCAATGTGGAAGTCTGCCACCCTGACGACGCCTTGATAACTGTCCTGCGCAAGATGACGGAGGGACGCTTCAGGCATATGCCGGTAATCGACGACGGCAATCTCGTCGGCATTGTGACCATTGGGGACGTCGTCAACTACAGGCTGAACGAGCTCGAATACGAGGCGCTTCAACTAAAACAACTCATTGTCGGCTAGGAACCGCCTTCAAAAACAAAGTCGAGTTGCGGCGTAAGGAAGAGACGCGCCGCAGCCTGAAACTTTGTTAAAGCGCGAGTACGCCGCCATCGACAGCGATCGCCTGACCGGTCAGATACGAATTGGCAGGCCGTAGCAGCGACAGCATCGTTTCCACTATTTCGACCGGCTCGCCGAGCCGCTTCATCGGTACACCTGCCGCCAGAAAGTCCTCATGGTCTGCAAAACCGCTTTCGGTCATTAGCGGCGTCGGGCTGAAAAACGGGCATACAGCGTTGATACGGACGTTGCGGCGCGCGAACTCAACAGCGGCGGTTCGCGTCAGTCCGACGACCGCATGTTTGGACGCCGCATATGCCGAAAGCTTCGGAGCAGCGCTCAATCCTGCGACCGAGGCCACATTCAAGATCGCCCCTCCCTGGTCGAGCATCAAAGGGATCTGGTGCTTCATTCCAAAGAAAACGCCCTTGGCATTGACCGAATAGCATCGGTCGAATTCCTCTTCGCTCGTTTCCAGAAGACTTTTCATGGGTGGAGCAAATCCGGCATTGTTAACTGCAAGATCCAAACCACCGAATGTGTCGCGTGCCAGCGCACACAGAGCCTTAACGTCCTCTTCCTGCGAGACATCGCAGCGCACGAACCTATCGGCGCCGGTCAGACTTGTGGCAACATCGCGAAGACGTACGTTATCAATGTCGCCCAGGACCAACTCGGCACCTTGTGCCGATAGTTTTTCTGAAAGCAGCTTGCCAAACCCGCTGGCTGCGCCGGTGATGAGTACCCTCTTTCCAGCAAACTCGGATGTCATCTGGTGTTCCTGACTGTTGCGCGCCGCTCAGTCGGACAGCAGATGCATCGGAATGCAAGGATAAATCATTCAGAGCCAGTGAGCAGCGCTATCCAACCTGGCTTCGTTGTCCCACATAGCGACCTGCACCTTCCGGCAGCGGCAGGTTCTTGTGCTTTGCTGCAAATGTCCCCAGCCTGGAGGCGACACTCGCTCCAGGAGGGCAACTCGACCGTGAGTTCAGATCAACGTGAAGCAGCAATGTTTCCATAGTCGCCGCGAGCTTGCCGTCCACGTTTTTCAGAAAGTGAAACAACTTCATTTTCTTGCCTTCGCCCTCAAGAACCTGTGTCGTGATGATGAGGCGCTCACCCTCTTTCAGCTCGTCCAGATATCGAAGGTGATTCTCAACGGTAAAGTAGCTCTGCCCAGCGGCGAAGTAGTCGGCATCTGCTCCAATCAGCTCCATAAAACGGTCTGTGGCTGCCGCGCCCGCTTCCAGATAGTACGCCTCGTTCATGTGACCATTGTAGTCGGTCCAGCTCTGCGGGATTTGCCGGTCACCCGTGATCGGAAGCGTTGCGGATACTGATTGCGGCAATGCGCTTTCGTGAGAAGAAATGACCCCTCCCGCACCGCTTCCGCTTTTCTTCAAGCTCCGCAGCAAACCAACGAGATTGTCGTCCCGCAGCCGCTCCAACTCGCGGATCGACATATGCCCGGACTGAGTGTCGGATTGACCTGCGATCAGATCGACAAGGTCCTCCGTGAATTCCGGAACATCCATCAATTTTGTCCAGGGCCACTCCAGCGCGGGTCCGAATTGAGCCATGAAATGCTTCATGCCGGCTTCTCCTCCCGCAACCCGATAGGTTTCAAAGAGCCCCATCTGCGCCCAGCGCAAGCCAAAACCCATACGGATGGCTTCGTCGATTTCCGCAGTTGTCGCAATCCCGTCCTTTACGAGCCAAAGGCTTTCCCGCCAGACAGCCTCCAACAATCGATCGGCAATGTGGGCTTCAATTTCCTTGCGAACGATCAGCGGGAACATGCCAATGTCGCGCAGGATGTTTGCCGCCCGTTCTGTTTCGGACTTCTCGCCAACGAGTTCCACCAGCGGCAACAGGTAAACCGGATTGAACGGATGAGCGACAATTGCGCGGCCGCCATCGCGGTTCAGCTCAGACGGTTTGAAGCCAGACGTTGAGGATCCGATGACCGCATCCGACTGAGCAAGGTCCGTCAGATTTCCAAGCACCTTGTGTTTCAACTCCAGCCGCTCCGGGACGCTTTCCTGTATCCAGGCAGCGCCCTGAACGGCGTCGCTGAGACTTGCGTGAAATATCAGTTGCCCTTCTTCGGGCAGAGATCTGTCATAAAGAGAGGGAAGACTGCGGCGGGCATTCTCGATCACTTCGCCGATTTTGCGTTGAGCTTCCCGATCCGGGTCGAACACGGCAACGTCCCAGCCGTTGAGCAGAAAACGCGCAGCCCAACCGCCACCGATGACGCCACCTCCAACGATTGCGGCCTTCATGCCGGTACCCTCAGTGTCAGGTCCAATCTGTCCCGCACCTCGGCAGGTCCGATCAATCTAGCGCCCATGCCTTCAATGACGGCCGCAGCCTTTTCAACCAGTTGAGCATTGGTTGCCAGAACACCCTTTTCCAGAAAGAGATTGTCTTCAAGCCCAACGCGCACATTTCCGCCAGCCAGCACAGAAGCTGCAGCAAACGGCATCTGGTCGCGGCCGAGGCTGAATGCGGACCAGGACCAGTCTTTGGGGATCGCGTTGACCATGGCCATAAATGTATTCAGATCATTGGGAGCGCCCCACGGCACACCCATACAAAGTTGCACCAGAGCCGGTGACGTCAGCGTTCCTTCTTCAACCAGTTGCTTGGCAAACCACAAGTGACCCGTGTCAAAAGCCTCGATTTCCGGCTTCACGCCCAATTCCGTCATCATGGAACCCATGGCACGCAGCATGCCGGGCGTGTTTGTCATGACATAGTCGGCTTCGGCAAAGTTCATCGTGCCGCAGTCAAGTGTGCAGATTTCCGGCAAACATTCCCTGATATGGGCCATCCGTTCCGCAGCACCGATCATGTCGGTTGCTTCTGCATTGACCGGAAAAGGCGCTTCAGTTGAACCGAATACAATGTCGCCACCCATTCCGGCGGTCAGGTTGAGTACGACATCCACCTCAGCAGAGCGAATGCGGTCCGTCACTTCCCGGTAAAGATCCAGCCGCCGGGAGGGCGCTCCTGTTTCCGGGTCCCGGACATGACAATGGACAATTGCCGCCCCTGCCCTGGCAGCGTCAATTGCGCTTTCAGCAATCTGAGCAGGGCTGCGAGGGACATGAGGTGATTTGTCTTGCGTGCCGCCGGATCCGGTTACCGCGCAGGTGATGAAAACCTCGCGATTCATTTGCAATGGCATCATGGTCTCCTAACGGCCCTTCCAGACCGGATCTCGTTTTTCGGCAAAGGCACGTGCGCCTTCCTTCTGGTCGTCGGACCGGTAGAGTGTCTCAACCGTTTCAAACTGACTTCCGGTGATGCGGTTCAGCGCGTCCTGAAATTTCATGTCTTCTGCTTCGCGCACGACTTCCTTGATTGCTGCGTAGACAAGGGGCGGACCGGATGCCAGGAGTTCAGCAAGCTTTCGCGCCTCGTTCATCAGATCGTCTGCGGGATAGATGTGATTGATCAGACCCCAACGTGCGGCTTCTTCCGCATCCAACCATCGACCGGTGAACAGCATTTCCATGGCAATGTGGTAGGGGATGCGTTTCGGCAATTTGATACTGGCCGCATCCGCGACCGTACCGGAGCGAATTTCCGGAAGGGCAAAGGTTGCGTGACCCGCAGCAAGGATGATGTCAGCGGAAAGCGCCAGTTCCAGACCACCGCCACAGCAGATGCCATTGACCGCGGCGATCACGGGCTTGTTCAGGCCGCGCAATTCCTGAAGGCCACCGAACCCACCCTTGCCATAGTCACCGTCGACCGCATCGCCGTCCGCCGCAGCCTTGAGATCCCAGCCGGGACAGAAGAACTTTTCGCCAGCGCCTGTGACAATGGCCACCCTCAACTCCGGATCATCACGAAACTCCGTGAAGACGTCGCCCATGATCCGGCTGGTGGCAAGGTCGATGGCGTTTGCCTTGGGCCGGTCGAGTGTCACTTCAAGAACATGTCCGCCCTTGCGGACCTTGATCGGTTCATCGTTCATATTCCGCTCCACACTTGATCAACGCATCGGCCGCGATGGCAAAGTCCTCTCCGCACAACAACGGATTGATTTCAACTTCCTCGCTCGGCACAGATGACACAAAGGCCTGCACTGCCATGACGGCAGAAATGATCGCTGGAAAATCGCACGCCTGCCTGCCCCGGTACCCCGCCAAAACCTTGCCGATCTTCAAGGAGCCAAGTGCCGCCTCAATCTCCGCGGGGTTGGTCGGCAATATCAAGGAGACACTGTCATCAAGCAGTTCGGTCAGGATGCCACCGGCACCGAGCGTCAAAACATATCCGTGGGCCGGGTCCTGAACGACACCCACTAGCAGTTCGGCAAGCGCGTCCGAAACCATTTCCTCAACCAGCAGAGATGATGCCGGCATTCCGATGGCTGCCTCTTTCACGTCATCCAACGAACCAAGGTTGAGAGCAACGGCTCCCGCTTCGGTTTTGTGAGCGAAACCTGTGGCCTTCAAAACAACTGGCAAGCCGATTGATTGGGCTGCTTCGACAGCCTGCTGGCAAGAGTGTGCAAGGCGTCTCTTCGGTGCCTGGAGGCCATACGCAGAAAGTACGTCCTTTGCACTGTGTTCCGTCAACGTGATTGTTTCACCGAGGGATTCAGGCACCAGAATGTCATTTTCCGGAAGCGTTCGATTGCAGGAAGCAACAGCGCCAATCGCTTCGAGCGCTTCCGACATGCCGCACAAGGGCACAATGTTCCGATTGACAAGATCGCGTGCAATTGTTTCAGGCAAAGTTTCTGACAGTGAGCTTAAGACAGCTATTGGTTTGCCGCTTTGTTTGGCGGCGATTTCGATCGCGTCGATCACCTTGAGCCACTCTTCGGCCGAACAACGGTCCTGTCGCGGGAAATCAAGCACGACGATGCCCAAAGACGCCGAACCAGACATCATAGCGCCAAATGTGCGGCTCATGGCATCGACGTCGCCCCAAATGTAAGTGTGGTAGTCGAGAGGATTCGCTAGAGCAACCTTGGGACCGAGCACACTGCGAAGAAGATCTGTCTGGGTTTCGGTCAGATCCGGAAACCGGATAGATCGGTCATTGGCCGTATCTGCCATCAGACTGGCCTCTCCACCTGAACAGGACATGGACGCCAATTCCGCACTCGGAAGCGCGCCGGTCACATGCACCAGTTTCAAAGCCTCCAGCAACACCGGCAAGCTGCTGACCTCGGCGATGCCAAGCCGTTTGAAAAGGGCCGAGGAGCCGGCCGCACTCCCCGCGATTGCAGCCGTATGAGAAATCGCGGCGCGGCGCGCCTGTTCCGACTTTCCAACTTTAAGGGCAACTATCGGCTTCCCCATTGAATTGGCTCTGCGTGCCAAACGTTCAAAATGGCCAAGGTCACCAATTCCTTCAATGTGCAGACCGAGCGCAGTCACCCGGTCATCCTCCAGGAGTGCTTCGCAGATCTGTGACATGTCCGTTTGGGCCTGATTGCCTACCGTGACCAGGTAGGAAATCGGCAGACCCCTGGCCTGCATCGTCAGATTCAGGGCGATATTGGAAGACTGAGAGACAATTGCGACCCCGCGGTCGACTGTTTCAAGACCATGTTGGTCCGGCCAGAGAGCAGCACCATCGAGCGCGTTGATAAAGCCATAACAGTTGGGGCCCAGAATCGGCATGTCGCCTGCCGCCTCAACAAGTGCGGACTGAAGATCGGCTCCGTCGGACAACTCGGCTGCCGCTTCCTGAAAGCCTGATGCAAAACAGACCGCTCCACCGGCGCTCATGGCCGCAAGTTCTCTGACGATGTCAACTGTCGCATTCCGATTGACACCAATGTAGACGGCGTCAGGGACCGTCGGCAATCTGTTCAGCGAGGGCATCGTGGCGCATCCCGCGATCTCCGCGCGCGTTGGATGAACGGCCCAGAGTTCGCCATCGAAGCCGAATTTCCGGCATTCACGAACCACGTTTTCACACCAGCTGCCTCCGCCGATCACGGCAATGGATTTCGGGCGCAACAGGCGTTCAAGCGTGCGCATCTTCAAGCTCCAAGGGGGCGGAAGAGATCACGACTGATAATGTGACGCTGGATTTCGCTGGTGCCGTCCCAAATTCGCTCGACGCGTGCATCTCGCCAGAAACGTTCGATCGGAAAGTCATCCATGAGGCCCATGCCACCATGGATCTGAAGCGTTGCGTCCGTAACCCTTGCCAGCATTTCCGTTGCATAGAGCTTCGCGCTTGCGATCTCCCTGTTTGCCGGAAGGCCTTCGTCCAGCCGCCAGGCACCTGCCAGTGTCAACCAGTCGGCCGCATCGATTTCCGTGATCATGTCCGCGATCTGAAAGCTGACACCTTGAAATTTTGCGATCTGCTGACCGAACTGCCTTCGGTCGACAGCATAGGAAACGGCATGGTCGAAACAGCGCCGCGCCCTGCCGACACTCATGGCCGCAACTGTTAACCGCGTGGCGTAGAGCCATTCATTCATGACCTCAAAACCACCATCGACCCTGCCGAGCACCTGGGCATCCGGCAACCGGCAGCCATCGAAATAGAGACTGTAATTCTTATAGCCGCGATGGCTGACGGACTTGTAACCGTCCCGGACTTCAAAACCTGGCGTGTCCCTATCGACCAGAAAGCACGTGATGCGCTTTTTCGGACCCTTGTCGGTCTCGTCGATCCCCGTTGCAACGAACACGATAAAGAAATCGGCATGTTCCGCGCCGGATATGAAGTGCTTGGAACCGGTGACGACCCAGTCACCACCCTTACGCACCGCCTGACATTTCATCCCGCGGACGTCTGATCCGGCGTCCGGTTCGGTCATGGCGAGGGCGTCCATTTTCTGACCCCGCACGGCGGGCAACAGATAGCGCTCCCTCTGGTCGCCTTCACAGGCCATCAAAATGTTCTGCGGACGGCCGAAGAAGTGTGTCAGCGCCATCGACCCGCGACCAAGTTCACGCTCCACAAGCGTGAAATCCATGTGGCTCAGGCCGGCGCCGCCAACCTCTTCCGGGAAATTGCAGGCGTAAAATCCAAGATCCAGACACTTGTGCTTGATCTCTTCACCCAGTTCCAGCGGCACGTCACCGGTCTGCTCCACCAGTTGCTCGTGAGGATAGATTTCGTTTTCGACGAATGACCTGACCGTAGAAACGATCATGTCCTGTTCTTCGCTCAAACCAAATTGCATGCGGCTGCTCCTGTTGCGCCAAGGCAGACAGCATGAGACAACACAATCTGAAAAATCGTGCTGTTTTGGAATTTTTTCATGCCATTTTCGGAAATTCGTCCAGATCGCCGGAAAATTTCCGTTCTCCTGTTTGAGGCATTTTCAAATCATTGCCTTGCAAACACGATTGAGCCGTTTCGAGCTGCCAACACGATTGCCCGGGAACCGCTGTACACCTGGCAGTATTTCAGCATGGATGGGGGCACGGTCACGTCGTCAAGCGGGCTCCCTGTCGAGACCTCTTCCTGGCCGCAAGTCCGGCCTCGAGGTGACATCCTTTTTCTTATGCCAAGTTATGGCTTTCGGGATCTGGCAACACCGAAACTGAACCAAGCCCTTCGTGCCGCAAGAGATCGCTTTCAATTGATCGTGGGACTGGATACGGGCGCCTGGCTGATGGCGATGGCCGGGTTGCTCGACGGGCGACGGGCAACGATCCACTGGGATGAGTTTACGCATTTCGCTGAAACCTTTCCCGACATCGATGTGCTGGAGGACCGTTTTGTATTGACTACGGATCTGGCGACGTGCGGTGGTGCTTCAACAGCCATCGAACTGACGCTCGAAATGATCAAGCGGCAACACAGCGCGATGTTCTCACTCGAGGTCGGTGCTCTTTTCATGCATGGCGACAAGCTTGACCTGCAAGACCCCTATCTAAGAATGAGCTCGGACAAACTGGTTGGTAGTGCCACTGCGCTGATGCGGCGGACCATAGAGACACCCTTGACGATACCGGAATTGGCCGACCGCCTTAAAATCGATCAGCGTGAGCTTGAGCGTCATTTTCAAAAGGAGATGAAGATGCCCCCGCTGGCTGTCTATAAGGCGATCCGGTTGCGGGAAGCACGCCGTCTTGTCGAGCTGACACGATTGAGTGTTGCGGAGATCGCCACGCGATGTGGATATCGAAATGCCAGTGCACTGACCCGCGCCTACAGACAGGAATTCAGTGCACCTCCCAGGACACATCGGAGCGCACACAGACCATAGTTCAAGTTGGCCAGGTGCCATCGAGAATTCATTCGACACACCTCATTTGGTTTTATGCAAGGGTCAGGAGCTCAGCATGAGGTCCTCGATCACGCGTTGCACCGCGAGGCGGAACACCTGCTCTTCCGGTCGTTGAGGGGTCTCCGGCCGCGTCATCAAACCGACCGGGCCCTTGGTAATGTCTGTATCGAATGGCAGGCGAACAAGATGGCCGTCAGCGGTCTCGTTTTGAACGACACCCGATGAGATAATCCAGACGGCATCGGTTCGGCGTGTGTAGATCCTGCCGAATGCGCCCGAGACCGTTTCGATCTTGTTGGGAATGTCGCCAACGCCATTCGCAATCATAAAACGTTCAACCAGAGGCGTGATCGCTGCGCCTTCCGGCGGATAGATAACCGGCCAATCGATGATGCGCTTGATGTCCGGGTTTTGCAGGAGGGGATGGCCTGCACGGACCACAAGATCGACACGTTCTGAATAGAGCTGAGTGAAGGAAACACCTTCCATTGATGCCGGTCGACCGAGACGTCCGATGACCAGGTCCAACTTTCCAAGCTTCAAGTGTTCGATCAGGTGAGAATGCGGACCATCCATGATCCGAACCATCACATGTGGCGCCATCTCGGAGAATTCACGGATGACCGGCGGCATAAGGCTGGCTGCCACGCTCGGCAGGACGCCGACATTCAATGTTGCACGTGCCTGAGCCCCTTCCCTCTCTACCCCATCCAGGCCTTGCTGCAGACTGGCAAGGGAAATCTGTGCGAAGTGTAGAAACACCTCGCCCTGTTTGGTCAGCACTATCCCCGCCCGATTGCGGGTCATCAGTGTCGCGCCGACGATTTCCTCAAGCTCTTTCAATGTCTTGGACACGGCAGGCTGTGTCAGGCCCAGCTTGTCCGCGGCCAGCTTCAAGCTGCGTTCCTGGGCAATTTCGACGAGACACTGAATGTGTCGGAATTTGATGCGCCGATCGATCATTTAGTTATCTTTTTTGGAAAGTAAGAGGCTCTATATCTCATTTTACTTCTCAAATTCGTTCATTCAATATGAATTCAGGTGAGGAGAAATACATGCGTACACAAGTTGTCATTGTCGGTGGAGGCCCTTCAGGTCTTCTGCTTGGTCAGCTTCTTCATTTGAAGGGGATCGAGACAGTGATCCTTGAACGCAAGACACGTGATTACGTTTTGGGTCGCATCCGGGCAGGCATTCTGGAGACCGGCCTGGTGGACATGATGCGCGAGGCCGGTGTCAGCAAGCGCATGGACACGGAATGCTTCATCCATCATGGCACCTGCATTTCATATGACGGTGAGATGTTCGATATCAATTTCCAGAAATTGATCGGCGAAAACGTCATTGTATATGGGCAGACGGAAGTCACGCGTGATCTTTATGATGCTCGGGACACCGCCGGTTGCCGAACAGTTTTTGAAGTCGAAGATGTTGAGATCCGTGACGCCGATACGGACAATCCGTTTGTCACCTTCAATGTGGACGGTAGTGCGCGCCGGATCGATTGTGACTTCGTCGCCGGTTGCGACGGGTTTCACGGGGTCAGCCGCAAGACCATTCCGGACACCGTGCTCAAAGAGTACGAAAAAGTCTATCCCTTCGGATGGCTCGGTGTCCTTTCCGAGACGCCACCTGTCCATGAAGAACTTATCTATGCCAATTCTGAACGGGGTTTTGCGCTTTGTTCGATGCGCAACGATAGCTTGTCGCGCTACTATGTTCAGTGCGGACTAAATGACGATCTTCAGGAATGGAGCGATGACAGGTTTTGGGATGAACTCAAGCGGCGTGTTCCCGAAGCGATCGCCGACAGTCTGGTAACGGGACCATCCATCGAAAAATCAATTGCGCCATTGCGCTCATTTGTCTGCGAACCTATGCGCTGGGGCCGCCTGTTCTTGTGTGGGGATGCTGCCCATATTGTGCCGCCAACAGGTGCCAAGGGCCTCAACACAGCTGCGTCCGACGTGCACTATCTGAATGAAGGTCTCGTTCAATACTATCGGGACGATGACACGCACGGCATCGACACTTATTCGGAAAAGGCTCTCGCCCGGATCTGGAAGGCGGAACGGTTCAGTTGGGCAACCACCAACATGCTGCATCGGTTTCCGGACCAATCCGAATTCGATCTCAAGATGCAAAGAGCGGAGATTGAGTCGCTTCATTATAACGAGACGGCTCAGAGGTGGTTCGCGCAAAACTACGTGGGACTGCCCTACTGATGCAGATAATGCACCTTCCGGAGGTCGACATTCATTGGCGCGAAGATGGAGACCCCAATGGGTTTGCCGTCGTTTTCGCCAATTCCCTGGGTACCGATCTTAGGCTCTGGGACAAGATTATCGACCGACTGCCGCATTCCGGTCTTCGCCTGATCAGGTTCGACAAACGAGGACATGGCCTGTCTTCCTGCCCTCCAGGGCCCTATACCATGGAAGTTCTGGCGAAAGACACGGAACACTTTCTGAGGCTGATCGATGTCAACAAATGTTCGTTTGTCGGTCTCTCCATCGGCGGGATGATCGGGCAAATGCTTGCGCACCGCCAGCCGGACCTTGTCCGGGGACTGGTCTTATCAAACACAGGTGCGAAAATGGGTGACGCAGCGATGTGGCGGGACCGAATTTCGCGGATCCGCAGTGGCGGCCTTGAAAGCATCGCCGACGCTGTCATGGACCGTTGGTTTTGCGAACCATTTCGCGAAACAACCGAATGCAGAGGCTGGCGTAACATGCTGACCCGGACACCCGCGGACGGCTATATTGGCTGCTGCAACGCAATCGCGGATGCCGACCTGACGGGTTCGACGTCCGAACTGCGACTGCCCACAATTGGGATTGGCGGTTCTAACGATCTTGCCAGCCCGCCAGAGGTGGTTCGCACGACGACAGCTCTGATACCGGGGAGCCGTTATGTGGAAATTTCCGATGCGGGTCACTTGCCGTGTGTGGAGCAGCCTGACGTCTTTGCCGGCCATCTGAAGACTTTCCTGAAGGAGGACCTCCATGTCGGATCGATATGAAAGTGGCATGAGGGTTCGGCGGGCAGTTCTGGGTGACGATCATGTCGACCGTGCTGAAGACAACAAAACGGAGTTCGATGCACCATTCCAACGGCTAATCACCGAAGCAGCCTGGGGGAATGTCTGGGGTTCAGGGCGGATCAATGCGCGCGAAAGATCCATGCTCACTCTGGCATTGCTGGCCGCACTCGGTAACTTTGAAGAAATCCCGATGCATATTCGGGCAACGGCCAATACCGGCGCCAGCAAGGAGGACGTTCTGGAAGCTTTTCAGCACGTTGCCATTTACGCCGGAGTTCCCCGTGCAAACCAGGCGCTGAAACTGGCCAAACAGACTTACGCGGAGATGGAAGCCGAGGAAGGGTAGCTTTCTCGACTCCAGAAAGGGAGAAAATATGCTCAAACCGGGCGAGTTCTATCAACGCAATCGCGAACGCCATCCGCCGGCTCTCACGCGGGACTACAAGACCTCTGTCTCACGGTCTCCGCAATACTCCCTTATAAGTCTTCAGAATTCGGTCTCCGAGACAACCGGGCCTGTCTTTGGTCACAACGATCTCGACCCGATGGATCGGGACCTGATCTACAATTATGCGCAACCGGGCGAAAGCGCGATCGGCGAACGGATCATCCTGCATGGCCGGATCCTGGACGAGAACGCCCGGCCGATACCCAATACACTGGTTGAAATCTGGCAGGCAAATGCGGGCGGTCGATATCGCCACAAGAAGGATACGTACCTTGCCCCGATCGATCCAAATTTTGGTGGTTGCGGCCGGACATTGACCGATGAGAATGGCTACTACTATTTCCGAACTGTCAAACCCGGCGCCTACCCTTGGCGCAACTGGGTCAACAATTGGCGTCCTGCCCATATACACATGTCGATCTTCGGAACGGCGTTCTGCCAACGCCTGATTACACAGTGCTACTTTGAAGGCGACCCACTGATTCCCGAGTGTCCTATAGTCAAAACGATACTGGATCCTGGCGCGATTGAGCAGCTGATTGCGAAGCTGGACATGAATGCGACGATCCCGCTGGATACCATTGCCTACAAATTCGACGTCATCTTGCGCGGGCGTCGCTCGACCCTTTTCGAGAACCGTCTGGAAGGGAACTGACCGATGCCACAAAAATTAGACTATCTGGCAGAAACGCCCTCACAGACCGCCGGTCCCTACGTCCATATCGGGCTGGCACCGGGTGCAGCTGGCTTTGACATCTATCGCCAGGAACTTGGATGGGACATTACCGGCCCACACGCGAAAGGTGAACGAATACGTGTCGAAGGTATTGTCATGGACGGCACAGGCAGCCCGGTGAAGGATGTCATGCTGGAAGTCTGGCAGGCGAACGCCGACGGGCACTATGCTCACCCGGAAGGTGGTGGAAACGTTGAAGACGGGTTCAGAGGATGGGGCCGGGTCATCACCGATTTCGAAACAGGTGAATGGGGCTTTGACACTGTCAAACCGGGACCTACTGTCGGCCGGGGCGCATCACAACAGGCCCCGCATCTCAATCTCTGGATCGTCGCCCGCGGCATCAATATCGGTCTCAACACGAGGCTTTATTTTGAAGATGAGCCCGAGGCAAATGCCAAGGATCCTGTTCTAAATCTGATCGAGTGGGAGCGGCGGCGCGCGACACTTCTGGCCAAAAAAACAGAACGTGACGACAAGACTGTCTACCGTTTTGACATTAAACTTCAGGGTGAAGACGAAACCGTCTTTTTCGATGTCTAGCAAACGGGTCCCTAAACCGACCTCTCAATGGACCAACGTGCTGCCTCAGAGCGAAGGCCTGACGGCACCAGTGTCCAGCGCACACAGGAATAATGAGAACCGCCATGAGCAAACCCTGCATCATCTGTGTCGCCATCACCGGGTCGGTGCCAACCAAGAAGAACAACCCCGCCGTCCCCATATCGGTTGAAGAACAGGTGGAAAGCACCCACGAGGCTTTTGAAGCTGGTGCGGCAATCGTTCATGCCCATGTTCGCAATGAGGACCAGACACCATCATCGGACCCGGAAAAATTCGCCCGCCTGAAAGAAGGCCTGGCGAAGCATTGCCCCGGCATGATTATCCAGTTTTCAACGGGAGGCAGATCGGGGGCCGGACACGAGCGCGGCGGAATGTTGCAGCTGCAACCAGATATGGCTTCGCTTTCCGTCGGCTCCAACAATTTTCCGACCCGGGTCTATGAAAACCCGCCCGACCTCGTTGACTGGTTGTCCAGCGAAATGAGGGCTCATCGCGTGAAACCGGAGATCGAGGCATTCGACCTCAGCCACATCCATCAGGCAGCGGCCATGAATAGGGACGGCCGCATTCCCGGCAGGCTCTATGTGCAATTCGTCATGGGTGTGAAAAACGCCATGCCAGTCGACCGTGACGTCTTCGACTACTACATCAAAACGGTCGAAAGGCTCGTGCCAGACGCAGATTGGTGCGCGGCCGGGATTGGCCGGTTTCAGTTGGACGTCAACGAATGGTGCGTGGCCACCGGCGGTCATACGCGCACTGGACTTGAAGACAATGTCAGACTGGACAAGGATTCCCTTGCGCCTTCCAACGCGGCCCTCGTCAAGCGGGTGGTTGATCTTTGCGACAAGTACGAGCGCCCCGTCGCGAGCTGGCAACAGGCACGAACTATGCTGGATCTCCCGCAACGCGCCGCTTGACCACCCACATCTCTTGGCTCTCAATGCAGGGCACGACCTAGAACTTGAGAGCCATGTCTGTTTCCCTCTTTTCAAGCCCCGTTTACGCTGATCTCTTTGCCGACGAGGAACTCGCTCGGCATTTGAGTGACGACAGCGACGTCGCGCATTTCATTGTGTTTGAGCGGGCCCTGGCAGTTGTTCAGGGAAGACTTGGGATCATTCCTGCAATCGCGGCTGCCGAAATCGAGGCGAAACTGGCTCATGCACGGGTCGACCCGGCCAGGCTTGCGGCTGGGACGCAAGCTGCGGGCGTTCCGGTACCGGCTCTTGTGACCGAGTTACGTGAGTTGGTTGGTCAGGATGCAGGCGAATGGCTCCATTGGGGCGCGACGAGCCAGGACGTCATGGACACTGCGATGATGATGCAGGCCAAAGCCGTCTTCGGGATCCTTTCAGCCCGGCTGGCGAAACTGGTTGATACGCTGCAAAGACAAAGTGACAGACATGCCGGCGTGCTCATGGCGGGCAGAACCCGGAGCCAGGTTTCTACCCCAATCACGCTCGGTTACCGAATTGCGCAATGGGCGCATCCGCTGATTGACGCTGAAGCTGCGTTGCCGGAGCTTCGCCACGGTGCGCTGAAAGTTCAGTTCGGCGGAGCGTCAGGCACCAACAACGCCATTTATCCTGATGGACCAGCGGTTTCAAAGGCTCTATCGCAGGAACTTGGGCTTGCAGATTCTCCCTCTTGGCATGTCAACCGAACGCCGTTGCTCAAGATCTCCAGCTGGCTCGTACAACTGACGGCCGCCCTGTCAAAAATGGCTCAGGACCTGGTGCTTCTTGGACGCAGCGACATTGGAGAGGTCACGAGCGGTGCCGGTGGCGGCTCTTCGACCATGCCGCAAAAATCTAACCCCGTGCAGGCCGAAACCATTCAAGTGCTCCATCAGTTGAGCATCACAGCAGAACACGGCCTCATCATCGCTGCCAATCCCGCCGAGGAACGCGACGGTGCGAAATGGCCGCTGGAATGGCACTGTCTTCCACAGCTGTTCCTGTGCACCGGCCGGTCACTTCAGCATGCACAAGCTCTCGCCGAGAGTCTGACGCCCCGGCCCGACGGACTTTCCGGAACAATCGACGCCAATCCAGCCATCATGGCGGAAGCTGCCAGTTTCGCATTGGCCAAAGCAGGTATTTCACGAGCTGTTGCCAAGGAAACTGTTGCTGCGGCAAGCACTGACAACATCCCGTTCACGGAAGCCCTGTCCAATCGCAGTTCTGTCGAAATCAACTGGCCGGAAACACTGGACCCGATTGCAGCAATCCGGCCAGCACAAGAAATGGCGAAACAGATTTTTTCGCGCCGCCAGCACCAATCGGCGGACTAAGCCGGACGGTAAATCGCTTGATGCAAAAGGTGCTCATGGATCGCAAGGAACTTCTCAGATCTCGGCCCTGATCGCAGCAATGACAGCCTGACCCAGAGAGATGCCACCGTCATTCGCCGGGAGTTCTCTAGGTAAGATCACTTCCATACCTGTGTTCCGCAATCTTTCTGCCAATCCATCCACCAACAACTCGTTCTGCATGACGCCCCCCGAAAGGACGATGCGTTTCACTTCCCGCTCTTGGGCTATTTGCAGGCTGCACTTGCTGAGCGCGTTGATCAGGCCAACGTGAAACCTTGCTGATATCCTGCCCCCGTCGACACCTGCTTGAAGATCATTGAGAAGAGTTGCCCAAAGGGGCTTCCAGGTGAAAATCTTCGTTTCACCGCCATCGATATCGATCGGATAACCCTCCTCATCGGAGGCGAATGGCCGGGCCATCGCTTCCAACGTCAGACCCGTTTCGCCCTCAAAGCTTTGCCTCTGCGCGCAAACATCCAATGCAGCAGCGACTGCATCAAACATCCGGCCCGCTGAGGACGACAGTGGCGCGTTCAAGCCCTTGGCGATCATCCGGTCCAAGATGGACAGGTTCCTGCCCGCGAACCGGTCACCGAAAACGCTGTTACAGATTTTAAAAGCCTGGTCTGAACCGAAGACGGCTTGCAAATGTGCATATAGATTACGCCAGGGTTCACGTATGGCCGCGGTCCCCCCGGGTAAAGCAACAGGCCGAAAATGGGCGACGCGCTCAAAATGTTTGTAGCCGCCGACCAACAGCTCACCGCCCCAAATTGTCTTGTCAGTGCCCAGGCCAGATCCGTCCAGAACAATTGCAAGCGATGCTTCATCTTCGGGGGAAACACCGGCTTCAGCGAGGCAGGCGGCAAAATGCGCATGATGGTGCTGAACTTCGGTCAACTCAGCTCCCGTCTCCGCCGCCAACCTGTGGCCGAGTTGGGTGGACAAATAGTCGATATGACTGTCAATCGCGATCAGTTGAGGGTCAAAATCGTAAATTCGCCGATAAAGCGCGAGCGTTTTCTGAAAGTCTTCAAGCGTCCGGCGGTTTTCCAGGTCGCCCATGTGTTGGGAGACAATTGCCTGCCCATTGCGGAGAAAACAGAATGTCGACTTCAACTCCCCACCCATTGCCAGAACTGGTACTGACGATTGCCTGAGCTCCTCTCCCAGGCGGACTGGAGCGGGTGCAAATCCCCTGGCACGGCGCAAGACGGCTGTGCCGGACCGGGACACCCGGACGAGACTGTCATCAAGCCGGTTCACGATCGGCCGGTCGTGCATGAGATACGCGTCGGCAATATGGCCGAGCGTCTCGCGGGCCTCTGCATTTTCGGTTGCCTGAGGCTCCTCGGACAAATTGCCTGAGGTCAGAACAATTGGCCTGCGCAGTTCCGACATCAAGAGATGGTGCAAAGGCGAAGAAGGCAGCATCACACCAAGACGATCAGTTCCCGGTGCAAGTCCTGAAGCAAGCGCCGTATTTTGCTTTGATTTAAGGAGGACGATAGGTGCCGCGGCTGCGGTCAGCAAATCCGCTTCTTCTTCACCAACATCACAATAGGTCCGAACCTGATCAAGGTCCCTTGCCATGATTGCCAGCGGTTTTCGGGGTCTATTCTTTCGTGTTCGCAGCGTCTCGACAGCCTGGCTGTTGCTCGCGTCAACAGCCAGATGAAACCCCCCAATGCCTTTTACGGCAGCAATCTCGCCCTTTTCAATTCGCCGTGCGATCGTCTTTATCGGATCAGGCGCGCCAACTTCGCTGCCTGACTGTTCAATCCAAACCCTGGGCCCGCATTGTGGACACGCATTCGGTTGAGCATGGAATCTCCGGTCGGCAGGTGCCTCATATTCTGCCTGACATTGGCTGCACATGACAAAGGACGCCATTGACGTATTTTCACGGTCATAGGGAATGGCGCTGACAATCGATAGCCGTGGTCCACAATGGGTGCAGTTCGTGAACGGGTAATAGAAACGTCTGCTCTTAGGGTCGAACGTTTCGCTCAGACAGTCCGGGCAGGTGGCCGCATCCGGTACGATGCCGGTTTTCACCTCTCCTGCGATGCTTGTGACAATTTGAAATCCGGCGAAAGCGTCGTCGAGAACGGATGTGTCGGGTTCCGATCTAATGTCGTCGATCCGGGCCAAGGGTGGAGCTTCTGCGCGCAGCCTGGAGAGAAACCTAATAATGGCGTCTTCCGGCCCGCATACTGTTGCCAAGACACCCGCCGCATCATTCCAGACTTTACCGCTGAGACCTTCTTCTTCAGCCAGATGCCAAACAAATGGACGGAAACCGACACCCTGCACAAGTCCTGTAACGCGAACTCGCGTAGCGTGCATTGGTGGATTCGATGCCTGATCATCCATTGGCAATACACCATTGGAGAGGTGCGCAATCGGTTTTCGTTTTTTGTTTGCTCCGATCTGACATCAGTCCTGCCAGCGGTGTGATTTCACTTCCGGTCTCAACAATTCGGGAGCCGGTCCGACCACGGACGTTTGCAGTCGACGCTTGGATTTACCGTCGCGATGAATGGCAAGTGTCAGTGGGGTCCGCGATTTCGGTACCTTCCGGACAAAGTTGTATCTGGCCACATGATAGCTGGGATCGAAACCAAAGAAGTTTTTGTGCATGTGCTCCAATTCGCTCGCGCGATAGGATGCAAGTGGCTTCGACAGTTCATCTTGCTCGCGCCCTTTTCTTTTTTCACATAAGCGATCGGTCAGGTTCTCGCCGGCCAGCTCATTTGCCGCAGCGGTTACTGCATCCTGGAAAGTGCCAGGATCATCGTCAAACAGCCTGTCGGCCAGACCCAATGAGACCGCTTCACGTGCTCCCATTGGCAGGCGCGCTTGTGCTATCTTTCTGGCATTCTCCGCACCGGCATATTTCGGGAGCAGATAGGTCCAATATTCCGAGCCATAGAGGTTGCCCATATCCTTGTAATGCGGGTTGAGCACCACGCCTGTGCTGATCCAGACTTCATCCGCCGCCCGGGCCAGAAACACGCCTCCCGCCCCCGCATTGCCACCCATCGCTGAAATGATCCACTTGTCTGTTGCCTTTATGATTGCTTCGGCGAGGTCGTCCATCGCCTGGATATTGGCCCAGCTTTCTTCAGCAGGACTTTCCGCCGCTTCAATCAGATTGAGATTGAGACCGTTTGACCAGTGATCCGGTCCGCCCATCAGAACCAGCACTTTCACGTCGCTGGCAACAGCTGCCCGAAAGGCCCTCAGAAGCCGCCGGCAATCATCAGTTCCCATGGCACCATTATAAAAATCAAAGTGCAGGTAGCCAACATCACCGATGATCTCATAAGCGATGTCGCGATAGCCGCCAGACACTTCGGGCAATGCAGTTGATTGCTTTGCAAAGCTCCTGGTCATCGGCAATTTGACCGCGTCTCCGGAAGCTTTGCGGACATGGCCGATCCAGACGGCTCCATCGACAGTCTTGATCGCGATCGCCGGACCAGACCGCAATATCACAGTCCCTGGTTCAATCGCATCCTCCAGGACCTCACGGCACAGCCTCGCATCATAGAGACAGACACTTTCACCAAAAACTTTGTCCCGTAATCCTGGCATCCCATCAGCCGAGCGGATCTTCCGCAGAACTGTTTCAGTTTCGTCGTTCTGCCAATCGATCTTCCTGTCCGCCTGGCGCACAGAAGGCCGCCAATAGAAGGCATCTTCCACGATCTGTTCGGGAAATTGCCCGCATTCGAGCTTTCCAAGGGCTTCAAAGACCGCTGACACCGCGGCCTCCGCGACCTCGTTGCGGTAGAGACTCGATTTTGAGGCCGGCCTCAGCGCGAAAGAGCGACTGGCCCAGACAGGGCCGGCATCCAGTTCAGCCACGGCCTGAAGCACAGTCACGCCCCAGGTCTTGGCATTGTCAAGAACAGCCCAATCAAGCGCATTCGGTCCGCGGTCACCCGGCGGCCCTGGATGAACAACGAAACACTGCAGGTTTTCGTAGACCGTTGCAGGAATTGCCCGTTTCAAAAACGGTGCAATCAAAACCTCCGGCTTGTACAAGCCCACGGCTTCTTCCGTCACCGCATCATTGATATCGAATTCGACCGAAACCTCATGCCCGGCCGCAGTGAGATCGCAGAACAGTCTCTGCGTCAGCGAATTGAAGCCGTGGCAGAGAAGGAGGATCCGCATGATCAGCAAATCCTCGGAAGCTGTTCACCCGAAAGCCAGTCTACGACCCGCAAACCTCCAATTTCCGTTTCCATTTCGACAAGCCGTGCTTCATCGTCCGTAACCCTTCCGATGATCGCGGCGTCACGTCCAAGCGGATGCGCCCGCATAACAGACAACAGTCTGTCGGCATCTGCTTGCTCACACAGACAGACAAGCTTGCCTTCGTTTGCCACGTGAAGCGGGTCCAGTCCGAGCAACTCGCACGCCGCAGCGACGTCGCCCTTGACCGGTATCGCGCTTTCGTCGAGATGCATGCCGACACCCGCCGCCCTGGCCAGTTCGTTCAAAGTGGCGGCAAGACCACCACGGGTCGGGTCTCGCAGCACCGCGATATCCGGTACCGCTTCGATCATATCGGCAACAAGGGTGTGCAATGCAGCGCTGTCAGACACAATCTCGGTTTCAAATTCCAGGTTTTCCCGCTTCGACAGGATGGCAACACCGTGGTCACCGATCGAGCCTGACAGAAGGATCGCCTGGCCAGGTTTCGCGCGCGTCACCGATATCTCGACCCCGTCCGGAACGACACCCAATCCCGTTGTTGTGATGAAAACTCCGTCGCCCTTGCCTTTTTCAACGACCTTGGTGTCACCCGTAGCAACCGGGACACCGGCCTCGCTGGCGGCCGCAGCCATGGACATGACAATGCGCTCCAGATCGGCAAGGGGAAACCCTTCTTCAAGGATGAAGCCAGCTGTAAGACAAAGAGGCCTGGCACCAGCCATCGCCACGTCATTCAAGGTTCCGTGGACCGACAGGGATCCGATGTCTCCTCCTGGGAAAAAGAGTGGTGAGATGACATGCCCATCCGTTGAAACCACCAGCCTTCCGCTTGAAGCTTCCAGCAGGGCAGCATCGTGGCCCTGATCCAGGATCGGGTTGCTTAGATGCCTTTGAAACAGGTCCCTTATGAGCTCAGTCATGGCCCGGCCACCACCGCCATGCACCATATCGACAGTGCCCGTTCGCCGCCCGAGATCGGATGGCGCGACATTCATGCTGCTACCTCCCGCCGGGGCGAACGTGCCTTGTCGCGATACCGACCATATGTCCAGTAAGCAGCGCAGGCCCCTTCTGAGGAAACCATACAGGACCCCATCGGATTGTCCGGTGTGCATACGGTTCCGAAAAGCTTACAGTCAGTCGGCTTTTTGACACCGCGCAAGATAGCTGGACATTCACAGGATTTTACTTCGCGCGAGACTTTTTCCGAAAAATCGAAACGCTTTTCTGCATCGAATTCCGCAAAGTCTTTTCGTATTTTCAATGCGCTATAGGGCACTTTGCCGAGGCCACGCCACTCGAAACTCTGGCGCAACTCGAATACCTTTGAAACGAGATCTTGAGCTTTCAGATTTCCTTTACGGGTAACGACACGCGTATACTCATTCTCGATGTCATGACGACCTTCGTTGATCTGGCGAATGAGCATCAAAGTGGACTGCATCACGTCCAAAGGTTCGAAACCGGCGATCACCACCGGTTTGCCGAACTCCTCGGCGAAAAACTCATAAGGTTCAGATCCGATGACTGAGCTGACGTGAGAGGGGCCTAGAAAACCGTCAATCCGGACGGTTCCAAGATCCCGCACTTCCGGCGATGCCAGAATATGCCCAATCGCGGACGGGGTCAGAACGTGATTGCAAAAGACTGAAAAATTGGACAGTCCCTCTTTCCGCGCCTGTTTTATGGCGACTGCCGTCGGAGGCGTTGTGGTTTCAAAACCAATCGCGAAGAAGACAACCTGCTGACCAGGATTGTCGCGGGCAATTTTGAGCGCGTCCATCGTCGAATAGACCATGCGAATGTCGGCGCCATCCGCTTTCGCCCTGATAAGGCTGCGTTGCTTTGTTCCGGGAACGCGCATCATGTCACCATAAGTGCACAGAATGACGCCATGGCGCTCCGCGATTTCCACGGCGTCATCCAAGCGCCGAACAGGTAGAACGCAGACCGGGCAGCCGGGTCCATGAACAAAACGAACATTCTCCGGCATCAAGTCTTTGACGCCGTACCGGAAGATCGCGTGTGTGTGTCCACCGCAGAACTCCATGAGATTGTAGGTCCGTCCTGGGTGAGCTTCCTGACGAATGCCCAGGGCTATGGACTTCGCAAGATCCCGGTCGCGAAACTCATCGACATACTTCATTTGGATGTCTCCGCGATTTCTTCAAGCTCCTCCTGAAGCACACCGGCCTCCGCCATGAGCGAGAGCGTCCGGCTTGCTTCCTCCGGACTGACCTTGTGGAGCGCATAGCCCACATGAACCAGCACGTAGTCGCCGACAGACAAGTCCTCGACCAGCGCAGTAGATATCTTCTTCTTGATCCCTTCCAGGGCGACGATCGCCATTGCGTCGTCGAGTAGTTCTGTGACTTTCGCTGGGATAGCAAGACACATGACCTGCTCCTATTCCGCTGCGCCGAGAACCGGATGTCCGGCCAGCTTCATGGTGCGAGCCGCCTTGATCCAGGTAAGCCAATGGTCGAAACCCTCGCCCGTACGAGCCGAAACCGTCAGGATAGTGATGTTCGGATTGACCCTGAGGGCATTCTCCTTGGCTGCTTCCACGTCAAAATCGAGATGCGGCAGCAAGTCAGATTTATTCAGAAGCATCAGGTCAGCAGCGGCGAACATGTCCGGGTATTTGATCGGTTTGTCCTCGCCCTCGGTGACAGACAAGATCACGACTTTGTGGGCTTCGCCCAGGTCAAAGGCAGCCGGACAAACAAGATTTCCAACATTTTCGATGAAGATCAAACTGCCATCGCACGGCGACATATGCTCAATAGCATGACCGACCATGTGGCCATCAAGATGGCAGCCCTTGCCGGTGTTTATCTGAACTGCGGTGACGCCGGTCTCTCGAATACGGTCTGCATCGTTACTGGTCTGCTGATCTCCCTCAACGACGTAGCAGTGCCGGGATTTACTCAGTCTTTTGAGCGTTTCCACCAGCAGCGTTGTCTTTCCTGAGCCGGGACTGGAAACAAGATTGAGCGCAAAGATCGCCCGCTCGGCGAAGTGACGGCGATTGGCGTTGGCATAGGAATTGTTTTTTGACAGGATGTCCTGTTCAAGCTGGATCATCCGGGACTGGCTCATTCCGGGCACGGACGCACCGGCTTCACCTGTCCCGTAGTGGTGGTGGTGATCGCTGCCATTTCTCAGAGATTGATCGCCTGTGTGCCGATGGTCACCGTCGCGCTTGGGCTTCGCCTTGTCAGCACCTTCCACCCTGGTCTCACCAGGACCGCACCCGCATACGGTACACATCAGGACACCTCCATTTCTTTGATCCGCAACTCGCCACCGCTGGTGATCTTTAAACTGACAGCCCCGCAGTTCGGACAGGAATCATAACGTTCGAGAATGGGAACAGTTGTTTCGCAAGCCTCACACCAAGCCGTTGCATCAGGACAGAGGATGTCTAATCTGGCGTCTTCAGCAACACTGCCGCGCATGACGACATCGAAACCGAAACGCAACGCCTCGATCTCAACGCCCGACAGTGGACCAACTTCCAGGCGCACAAGTTTTACCTTCGAAAACGCTTGTTGATCCGCTTGGGCGGTAATGATCTCAAGGATATTCTCACACAAAGACATTTCATGCATGAAGCGATCCCAGGGGTTCTGCCATTTAACCGTTTCAAATAGGATAGGACGGTTGTTGGGCTGCACGCTTTGAGATTAATCATTCAGGAGGTCTTTTGGCGCGAGCTTCGCGTTTTCCACTATCTCTGATTGTTGCATCCAATCAGGTTTGATGTTTTTAGAGCTGTTTACGCACACCGCATCCAAGAGTTTTCGCCCCCAAGAGTTTCCGCACGCCTATCTTGCGTACCATGCGTCGGTGCTTTGTCCGCGTTGCATGGAGTTTTGTTTCTGGACGGCCAAAGGTCTCTTTGTCAGGTTTTCCGGTTTAGATTTTGGGCGTTTCGTTCAGCAAAAAAGCCGCCCGAGATGGGCGGCTTTTTTGGTTTTGTGAGCAGGATTTGGGAGTTTTTTGCCCTTCTGCGTCGGACGTTGTCCTCCTTGATGGGGCCCGGGGAGGTCCAACTCTGTATCCACTGACCGAATACGACAACAGCCCCACCCCTTACGGGATGAGGCTGTTGTCGAATTTGGTTGCGGGAGCAGGATTTGGTGTTTTTTGCCCCGTTGCGTCGGGCAAAGCCCTCCTTCCGGGGACCCCGTCCGGTTCAAATCGACGACCCCTAAGCAAAAAAAAGCCGCCCGAGATGGGCGGCTGTTTTTTGGTTGCGGGAGCAGGATTTGAACCTGCGACCTTCAGGTTATGAGCCTGACGAGCTACCGGGCTGCTCCATCCCGCGTTATTTTTGTTTTGCGCGTCCTCGATCTTTTGGATCTTCGGTTGTCGCGTGGGCTGCTCCCTTTTGGAGAGGGTCCCTATTTGATTTCGCTGGAATGGAACGATTGTTCCGAAGCGCAGCGAAGGCAAGCGCAAAGCGCGTCGGCCACTTTTGGCCGCCCTCGCGGAGGCCAGGGCGAAGCCCGGTGCGGCCGTGAGCGCTCAAGTTGAAGAGATTTAGCGCTCAAGTAGCCGACAGGCGGTAGCGCACTAAACTGTCAAACTGCGTTTAGCAGGCCTGGCGGCGACCTACTCTCCCACACCTTAAGATGCAGTACCATTGGCGCTGGGGAGTTTCACGGCCGAGTTCGGGATGGGATCGGGTGGGGGCTCCCCGCTGGGGCCACCAGGCCGGCGAAGCGCAGTTTGTTGTGAACTGGTCTTGGTTTGTTTTTTGTTTGCCCTCACGGCCGCACGCTGCTTTGCAGCTGGCCTCCGGGAGGCGGCCTGACCGGCCGGCGCGCTTTGCGCTTACGAACCTTTCGGTTCGAACCTTTTCCCTTGAGGGGCAAACTGGTCTTAAACGCGCTCAAGTAGCCCGAAGGGCGGTAGCGCATTTAAAAGATGAACATTGACTAATGAGAGGATCAAGCCGAACGAGCTATTAGTAAAGCTAAGCTTCATGCGTTGCCGCACTTCCACACGCTTCCTATCGACGTGGTGGTCTTCCACGGCTCTTCAGGGAGAGCTGGTTTTGAGGTGGGTTTCCCGCTTAGATGCTTTCAGCGGTTATCCCTTCCGTACATAGCTACCCTGCAATGCGGCTGGCGCCACAACAGGTCCACCAGAGGTACGTCCATCCCGGTCCTCTCGTACTAGGGACAGATCCTCTCAATTCTCCTACACCCACGGCAGATAGGGACCGAACTGTCTCGCGACGTTCTGAACCCAACTCACGTACCACTTTAATTGGCGAACAGCCAAACCCTTGGGACCTGCTCCAGCCCCAGGATGTGATGAGTCGACATCGAGGTGCCAAACAATGCCGTCGATATGGACTCTTGGGCATCATCAGCCTGTTATCCCCGGCGTACCTTTTATCCGTTGAGCGATGGCCCTTCCACGAGGGACCACCGGATCACTATGGCCGACTTTCGTCTCTGCTCGACTTGTCAGTCTCGCAGTCAGGCAGGCTTATGCCATTGCACTCAACGAGCGATTTCCGACCGCTCTGAGCCCACCTTCGCGCGCCTCCGTTACCATTTGGGAGGCGACCGCCCCAGTCAAACTACCCGCCACACACGGTCCCGGATATTGTTGTACCGCGGTTAGATATCCATGACGACAAGGGTGGTATTTCAAGGGTGACTCCACAAGAGCTGGCGCCCTTGTTTCAACGTCTACCACCTATCCTACACATGTCGTGACGAATACCAGTGTGAAGCTGTAGTAAAGGTGCACGGGGTCTTTCCGTCTGACCGCAGGAACCCCGCATCTTCACGGGGAATTCAATTTCACTGAGTCTATGCTGGAGACAGCGGGGAAGTCGTTACGCCATTCGTGCAGGTCGGAACTTACCCGACAAGGAATTTCGCTACCTTAGGACCGTTATAGTTACGGCCGCCGTTTACTGGGGCTTCAATTCGGTGCTTGCACACCTCCTCTTAACCTTCCAGCACCGGGCAGGCGTCAGACCCTATACGTCGCCTTGCGGCTTCGCAGAGCCCTGTGTTTTTGATAAACAGTCGCCACCCCCTGGTCTGTGCCACCCCAATCCGGTTGCCCGAACTGAGGTCTCCCTTCTCGCGAACTTACGGGAGCATTTTGCCGAGTTCCTTCAGCATAGTTCTCTCAAGCGCCTTGGTATTCTCTACCAGTCCACCTGTGTCGGTTTCGGGTACGGTTTATACGGTGGAGCTATTTCCTGGAACACCTTCGCTGCACCCCCAATCCAATAAGGAGATACAACACACGGCATCCGTCACTACCACCAAGCTGCAGAATATTAACTGCATTCCCATCGACTACGCCTTTCGGCCTCGCCTTAGGGGCCGGCTAACCCTGCGCCGATTAGCGTTGCGCAGGAACCCTTGGACTTTCGGCGAGAGTGTCTCTCACACTCTTTATCGTTACTCATGTCAGCATTCGCACTTCTGATATCTCCAGGAGCCCTCACAGGTCTCCCTTCGCAGACTTACAGAACGCTCCGCTACCGCGCATCAAAGATGCACCCGCAGTTTCGGTGTATGGCTTGAGCCCCGGTACATTTTCGGCGCGGGACCCCTTATTTAGACCAGTGAGCTGTTACGCTTTCTTTAAATGATGGCTGCTTCTAAGCCAACATCCTGGTTGTTTTGGGAGTCCTACATCCTTTCCCACTTAGCCATAACTTAGGGACCTTAACTGGCGGTCAGGGTTGTTTCCCTCTCCACAATGGACGTTAGCACCCACTGTGTGTCTGCCGGATAGTACTTCTCGGTATTCGGAGTTTGGTTAGGATCAGTAAGGCGGTAAGCCCCCATAGCCCATCCAGTGCTCTACCCCCGAGAGTATTCATCCGACGCTCTACCTAAATAGATTTCGCGGAGAACCAGCTATTTCCGAGTTTGATTGGCCTTTCACCCCTAGCCACAGCTCATCCCCGACTTTTTCAACAGGCGTGGGTTCGGTCCTCCAGTGCGTGTTACCGCACCTTCAACCTGGCCATGGCTAGATCACTCGGTTTC